>JBFWON010000073.1:0-21885 GCA_050250515.1 Bdellovibrionales bacterium
CACTCGAGCTTGGGGTACAAAACTCCAGCAAAATTCGAGGAAGAGGTGATGAAACTAAAACCCGCTGATCGGCCCGTGCAGAAGATTTGGGGCTGGACTGTCTAAGATAAGGGGCTCATTCCAGTTAATGTTCGGGCTTTGTCAGCTTGAAGGCTACGGACCATGGCCTTTTGCGATAGGTCGCTTTCCATTCATCTTTGAATCCATCAATATTCGGATTCTGCGCCACTGGCTCGTCGAAATCCACGATCTCAAGGCCGGCTTCGCGGAATGCCTTCCAGTATTGGCTTAAAGGTCTATGAAAAAAAATGAAGTCAGAATCAAATGGGCCCCACCGATCGACTTTCTTAACTTCATCGAAGTAATTTTCACTTTCTTTGAGTTCACTGCCGAAGGGATGCCCGATCACGCAAACGGCAACTCCCCGGGGCGTGAGCACGCGATAGATACTGTTCACGGCATTCTGTAAATTCGGTAAGTCCATTAACACATAGTTTGAAACAAGAATATCTATCGAAGCATCTGGAACTGTACCTAGTTCTTCGCATGAATCGACCCGGAACCGGGCCGTTGATTTTTTCTCAAGTGCCAGCGATGCCGCCTCCTGAATCATTTTTTGAGAGAGGTCGACGCCAATAACTTCCGCTCCGTCGCGGGCCATTGAAATCGCTAAATAACCAGCTCCACAGCCTGCATCTAAGATTTTCTTTCCGCGCACATCTCCGGCAAATTTTTTGAGGACGGGGTCAGAGTTGAAGCGCCTATTGTTATCGCCGCTCTCTCCAACCCATTGTTTCCACTGAGCGGCCTTGTCATCCCAACACTTTGCAATTTCGTCCATTCCTACTCCTGATAGAAGGTTAAGCTTGAGGGAAGCGATTGATCAACAAGGGAATTGTTTTAGACCGAGGGGTGATCAGGAATGCGCTGATCTCTGGTCTTCTGTGCTAGGCGGGACGGACTACTTTTTCTGTGGTAGCTGCGTCGGTGCCTGGATTTGGCAGTCTGAGGGGAAAAGCCACTATTTTTTGATGTTCCGGAGACAGCTGGGCCCGAGCCTAGCTAGATCCGAAGATCGGGCGACCGACTTTGCAGTCGGCACCTACTCGCCAGTCTTCAACAAAGGATCTTGCAAATATTCAATCGTGGCTTTCATGTTGGGGCTCACGTCGGAGCGGGTGAGGTGAGCCTGAAAGGTGGGATCAAGCTCCATGGTTTGATGGGCCATCGCGCGAGCGGTGCTGAGGATCCGTCGCTCGAGTATGTCGCCAGGATTGTATCTGTAAGCCGAGTCCAAAATTTTAATGGCAGTCAAAGTGTGGCCATTTTTGAAGGCGCCGAGGGCGATGCCTAAACTGTCCGCCACCGGTAGATCTTTCAAGTAAGGCCCAAGGGGAATGCCCGAGTGGTCCACCTTGTGACAAAGAGCGCCCGCTTTGTCGAGCCGGCGAATCCTTATAAATCCGCCAATTGCGGCCGCGAGATTGGCACGAACAAATTCTTCATGACGAGCCCGATTGGGTGATTTGAGATGGTTTAATGAAAAAACCAAATTGCGAATGAGGGAGGGGAGATCTCGCGTGTCGATGAGCGTGGTTGCAGTACGAGTGGTCACGTGGGTTGGTCCCTGCCGATTTGAAGAAGAATCGATTGCCGTGGTGGAAACTTTCAAAGCATGCACCGAGACATCGGACTTAGAATCGGAGCTTGTGGACTCCTCAGGAAGCGAGGGGAGTCGATCACGATCAAATTTCCACAAATAGGCAAACCCGATCAAGGCACCAGTTAAAAAGGACACGTAGTTAGCCGCTTGGTGGGACCAGACATAGCCATGCTCGATATCGAAAATCCATCCCCCAACAACTAGAAAGGAGAGGCTACACTTCCAACCCTTGAGAGAATAATGGCGCAACAAGATGGGCTGGTCATAAAGCACCACACCGATCGTCCCAGCAAGCCCCATGGCTAAGCAGAGGAGGGTCACCGCATAAATAGAATGAGTTTTGTCGAAATAGACTTCGACCGCGAGTCCGAACATAAGCGAAAGAACGGCGGAGCTGACTAGCAATAGATTTTGATGTTTGATTTGTCTCCAGGCAATCTCGAAAGACTCACGCATTGATTTCATTATGACACAGCCAAATCTGCCCCAAAATAGCCCGTCTCAATGCGAGACATAGAAGGACAAACTTTTTAGTCGGCCGACGCGTCGCCGGCGGAAAAGGTGCGGACTCCTTTAGACCTTTAGATGTTATACGCCCGTAGCGTGTTCATTGCCGATTTAAATCCGGTACGCGCAATACCGTACAAGACTTTTGGACTGAGAGAGAAATGATCATAAAAGAAAAATTCGTAGTCCTGCGGACTGGGATGAATATAGATGTAATCCACATCGGGGTTGAAGTGGGTGCGTTGAACCAAGATCTCAGTCAGTTTGGCGATGTGTTCATCGGCGATTTCCTTTTCGCCCATGTAACCCTGTACCGCCTTGATCATCGCACGAACATCGTGTTGATGCTTGATATGGGCTTCGATTTTTCTTTGAACGACCTGGTACAAAGCTTGATTGAAGATCGCCGGCATTCCGTACTCGTGTAGAGAACCCATCTCTTCTGTGTAATGATAGGGTTGAATCGAATAAGAGGCGATCACTAGGTCAGCGCCCTGATCGGCGGCCACATGAGTCGACAGGGTGTCCCGAATCTCTCCGTCAAAGTAATAAATTTCTTTACCTTTTTGATTACGGATTCCATAAGGAGCGAAAAAAGGTGGCAATGCGGCAGAAGCGGCGACCGCTTCACTCACCTTGGCATAGTTGGCGTATTTCACTTCGCGAGTCTTGCGCGTCTCTTCAAACGGGCCGAATACGACTTTGCGCGAGTGATTGAGTTGGGTGGCGACGATGTAGAGCTCAGCCTTTAGTCGAGCGAAATCATTTTCAGGGAAAACATTTTCGCGAATGTAGCGCTCAATATTCTTCGTGCTGAAGACGCCGTTGATCTTGAAAGCTTCTTTTAGCGCAGCTTCTATTCCGCCACTGACTGAGACCCGTCTTCGAAAAATCTTAGGCAAAAGTCGAGCCGGCAGGGCTGCCCCGACATTGAGTGCAAAAATGTCGCGATAAGAAATGGGCTTCAGGTAACTGTTTTCGGTTTTGACTCGGGTCAAAGAATTCAGTCCGGCCCCGCGGGTGAAGGCACCGACGATGGCGTCCAGGTCATGGCCACTGGCGAGAAATGACGCGACCACCGAACCGGCACTAGACCCCACGTAGAGGCGTATGGTCAATGCCTCGCCTTCGAAGTCCAGGCGGCCGTTTTGATTGACGCCACCATGAAACTTAAAACCCTTTTCGCGAAGCGCAATACACACGCCAATATGAAAGGCGGCGGCCTTTACGCCACCTCCGCTGAGGACCAGGGCGATCTTCTTCTTATCAGATAACTTCACGAAATCACTGTACCCTTGCTGACTACTCATGGCCAGAAAAAGCCGAATAGTCTGACTAGCCAAATGGGCGAACTGGCCTTTGGGCCTTGGTTTCAGGGCTCAGGCCTAGTTTTTGTGCATGACTAGTCAGACCCCTTTACTCCCTCATCTTCTGTGCTAAATTTTTGGTTAACCAAGGAGTGATGTTGAGCATCCAAGGTTGGTTATCCTTGATCGAGTATTCAAATAAGTACCGGGTGAGTCTCTCCACCCTCCGCCGCCGAATCAAATCGGGCGAATTGGAGTATCGATTCACAGACGGTAAATACCTGATTAAGGATGAGACTTCCAAGCCACGCCCAAAGCCTGAGACCGTCGCCCCCCCAACATCGGTGTGCTCTCAGGAAGTGGTCGAGCCTAAGGAGACTCAGGACCAGTATTGGAAGACAACACAAAGCCTTTTGAATGAAATCAAAAAGGCCTACTCTTTGATCCTTCAGGAGAAGGAAGAGCAAATACTACAACTCAAGGACGAGGTCGCGGACCTGAAAACTCTGGTCCGCGTCCTAGAAGACGACAATGCGCGGTTGAAAAAAACCGCGCCTCCCAATTTGGATTTTGATCTAGGTCTTGAGGCCTAAGCGGCCGCCGCTGGAGACTTTGGTTTCTTCAGCGGTTTTTCCCGTGGCTTTTGCTTGGCGTCCTTTTTATCGAATGCCAGAGCAAAGACTTCATCCAAGTTTTCGACAAAGACGAAGTTGAGCTTCTTTTTGAACTCATCTGGGATATCAGCCAGATCTTTCTGATTCGACAGGGGCAGAATGATATTGGTGATTCCATGGGTAAGGGCGGCTAGAGCCTTTTCACGAATTCCACCCACCGGCAGCACTCGTCCCGACAGAGTGATTTCACCTGTCATCGCGATATCACGACGAATGGGCACTCCCGTCATTAGACTTGTTAAAGCGGTCGCCATAGTCACGCCGGCCGATGGGCCATCTTTGGGGATAGCTCCAGCAGGTAAATGAATATGAACTTCGAAGGTATCAAAAAATTCGTCTTCGATGCCTAGCTCTTCAGAATGGGCGCGGGCATAGGACCAAGCCGCACGGGCAGACTCTTTCATCACGTCGCCCAGTTGGCCAGTGAGCACCAGACCACCCTTGCCCTTCATCTTCAGGGCTTCAACGTAGAGGACTTCGCCACCAGCCTGAGTCCATGCTAGACCTGTGCTAATGCCGACTTGATTCTCTTTTAGGCGCTCCTCTTTAAGATAACGGGGAGGACCCAAGAGTTCGGGAATGTTCTGACTGGTGACAATTACTTTCTCGCGATGACCGAAGACAAACTTCTTGGCCACTTTTCGGCAAAGGGATCCGACCTCGCGCTCGAGGTTACGCAGTCCTGCTTCGCGAGTGTAGTGCGAGATTAGGAAGGCCAGGCCATCATCGGTGATTTCGATTTGATCGGCGGTGACTCCGTTGGAATCCATTTGACGAGTAATCAGGTGATCCTTAGCGATCAAGAGCTTGTCTGAATCCGTGTAACCGCTCAGATGCAAAGTCTCCATACGATCGCGTAGGGCCGCCGGGATATTTTCATAAACGTTGGCGGTGGCGATGAATAAGACGTTCGAAAGATCGAAGTCCACATTCAAGTAGTTGTCGCGGAATGAGTGATTTTGTTCGGGGTCCAAGACCTCAAGCATAGCGGCACTGGGGTCACCGCGGAAGTCCGAACCTAACTTGTCAATTTCGTCGAGGACCATAACTGGGTTGTTGGTCTTCACTTGCTTTAGCGCTTGCACGATTTTGCCGGGCATAGCGCCGACATAGGTGCGACGGTGACCTCGAATTTCGGCTTCGTCTTTTACGCCACCGAGAGCGATACGAAAGTACTCACGGCCCATGGAGCGCGCGATACTCTTACCGAGAGAGGTTTTTCCCACTCCGGGAGGACCGACAAAGCAAAGGATCGGCCCTTTCATGTTTTTCTCTTTCAATTTTCGAACGGCCAGGAACTCGAGAATGCGATCCTTGGCCTTGTGTAGGTCGTAGTGATCTTCATCTAGAATTGTTTGCGCACGTGCGAGATCCAAATTGTCGACGGTGTTCTTCGCCCAAGGAAGATCGACCATCCAATCTAAGTAGGTGCGTACCATGCTTGCCTCGGAAGCGTCTGGGTGCATGCGCTCCAAGCGACCGAGCTGCTTCATGGCTTCGGTTTGAACGGCGGCCGGCATGCCAGCCTTTAAAAGACGCTCGCGTAGCTCTTCAATTTCTTCCGTTTTTGAGTCATTTTCACCAAGCTCATTCTTTATGGCGCGCATTTGCTCACGCAAAAAGTATTCACGTTGCGACTTCGACATTTCATCTTTTGCCTGAGAGCGAATGCGAGCCTGCATTTGAAGGACTTCGAGTTCATTGGCCAGGATATCGTTGACGAGGAGGAGTCGCTCTTTAGGGTGAAGGGTCTCAAGAACCTTCTGAGCATCGGCAACCTTCAAGCCCAAGTTGCTCGCGATCAAATCGGCCAAACGTCCAGGATCAGAAACATCATCCAAAACCAATAATATATCAGGAGAGAGCATACGGCCTAGGGCGATGATCTTTTCTAAATGCTCCTTCGCATTTCGGATCATGGCTTCGAATTCGACTTGTGCGCCTGCCAGTGGTGTTTCCTCTACTTTTTCGACTTGAACATCAAAATGGGGCTCGGACTTGTTAAATTTCTTAATTCGACCTTTGGAGACACCTTGGATAAGAATTTTAACCCGACCATCGGATAGTTTTCGCATCCTCATGATCATGGCGATGGTTCCGACTCGATAAATGCTATTCTCGGTCGGATTTTCCTCGGTGATTTCTTTTTGGGATGCCAAAAAGATCAAACGATTTTTGCTGAGTGATTCCTCAACGGCACGAATCGAGGATTCTCGGCCTACATACAGAGGCTGAATCATATAGGGGAAATCCACTATATCTCGAACCGGCAACATGGGAAGTGAATCGGGTATCTCTAGTGCTCTTTCATCAAAGCTCATTGTTCTGCCTCCGCAAAGAGCTTGTCGGCCGCACATGGCGTGGGCTTTAAGCGCTAAAGGCATGCAATTAGTCTGGAAAACGCGTTTTATCAGAGTCTATAAGACTTTATCTGGTCCAAGGGGGGGCGTATGAAATTTTCCAATGCCATGTATCGAATTTGCCGATGATTGGCGGGTTACGCACGTTTAGGCGAATTTGCTTCGCGAATTTCGGCCCCCTCAATGCTCAGTCTTGTCCAGGGGATAGCGAGCAATCGTTCACGCTCGATGGGCTCCTCAGTCTCTTCGCAGATACCAAAGGTACCCTTCTGAATACGAAGAAGGGCGGATTCAATTTCGAGAAGTTGAAATCGCAACCTTCGTTGAGTCGCCAGGAGGTGATTTTCAATCAAAATGGTCATGGATTGGTCAGCTTCGTCGCCTCCCACCGGTCGTTCTTGCAACTCGGTGAAGTGATTCTGATAACGATTCAGTAAGTCCGCTTTCGCGGCGACGAGTTTAGCCTTACAAGTTTCGACAAGGTTCTGATCCACAGCTCCTCCCCCTTTTCTCGATCATGGGACAGGGCCAGGACGCTTTTCGGTTAGCGAGCCGACTTCTTGGTTTTCTTTGACCGCTTGCTCTTGGACTTCTTCTTTGCCGCGGGCTCTGGGGATTCTTCCTTCGTATCCTCAGGGTCCTCATCGAGCTTGGCGGACCAAGTGACAAGCTCCTGATTTTTCACGACGAAAGGCTTGAGCGGGCGAAGCAACTCACGCTTATCATTCATTTTCATGGCGCCCGAGAGACCCTGAAACTCTTGGATGTGGCTAAGGGCAGAGGCCAAACCGATTCGGGTTCTCTCGCCATTGCTGATCAGACGTCTAAGAAGTAAACCGACTTCGTACGCGTGCGATTCGAAGACTCCAGGCGATTCACCAAATATTTTTTTGTACTCAGCAACAAACTTCGAATTCTGAAAGTCTGGATCTTTGGCGAGGGTGCTGTCGACAAAGACCGCATTTTCAACATTCTGTTGTCCACGCCGGACGAACTCGCTGGTGTTCCAAATATTTGTTCCCAGCATGCGCACGTGGGTCACATCCTGATAAGCCAACATGGGTGCGATTTGGCCGATGGCCTTCGCACTGTCAGGAATAAAGAGGCCGTCGAAGTCGACGATCGGAGGTAAGATGTCGTCCGGAGCCCGCTGCCGGGTCGAAACCTTCTTTTGTTTTTCGTACCAATCCTTCAGTCGAGCCTTATATTCCGATTTTCGATCCTCAAGGTAGTAGGTTCCGACCAGGCGACGAATGGCGCCGCGAAAGTCAGTTTCGGAGGGAGCATAGACTTGAGCTCCGGTAATCGTTCCCCCGCGACTTAAGACCTCATCCCAAAACAAGTTGGCGTACTCGACCCCATAATAGTCGTTGGGATAAAGGATCGCGAAACGAGTCATTTTCATTTCGTCCATGGCCAAACGAACGAGTTCCTTGACCTGCATTTCACTGGTAATGGCATTGCGAAAAACAAAGGCACCGGTTTCAGTAATGCCGGCTTTTTGCGACAGGGCGATCGACGGGACACCGAGTTCCTCTGTCTTCGACGCCACGGCGGCGGCCGTTCGGCTGAGCAAGCTTCCCACCACAGCGATCGCGCTGTCCTCCATCACCAAGCGTTCAACGGCTTTCTTAGCCCCTTCGGGGCTAGACTCACTATCAACCACGGCTAAGCGAAGTGAACTCTTGTCAGAGCCTACAATGCCAAGACCAAGCTTAAGTCCGTTGAGTGTTTTATAAGCGATCGGAGAATATTTTCCCGTTAAAGGCAAAACCGCGCCGATGGTTCGATCATCCACTCTCCGACGCGAATCGATTTGGGCAATGTAATTTTCAGCTTGAGATTGGAACTGAGTTCCTTTGCCCCAATCACTGGCTTTCGAAAACAAGGCGCGCGCATCATCATACTCTTTTTTTTGCAGTTTGAAGGTGCCCAAACGAAAGGCGGCCTGGGCCCGAACAAAGCCAAACTCATCGTCGCGAACGACTTTTTCAAGATCGTCCTCACTTAAATATTGGGAAACGATCTCCCCAGCGCGCGCTTGGGCCGAGGCCTTAGCATCAGCCTTACTGTCCTTTTCATAGATGAACGCCAAGGCTCGCAAAGCGTCCAGCCGATCGCCGGTGGTGACCAACACCGCGTACCGGTGCCGGTAGAACTCCAGTTTTTGGGTGTCTGGTAGGCCAGGAATTTTCAAGCCTCGAGCACTAAGGGCCAGAGATTCATCGAGCCGTCCCATCTTGTGCAAACACTGCGAAGCCCCGAGCAGAGCCTCAGATTCGTTTGCACTAAAAATGTCCGATTCGACCAAGCTCATATAGGTTTTGTAGGCTTGATCATAGTTTTGTTGTTTGTAATAGATGCGGGCCATTTGGATGGTGGCGTCGTCCGCCACGTCGGTGTGTGGGTGTTGATCGGCCAGACGTTTGAACCGTTGCAGGGCCTTTTTTTCGCCGCCCGCCGCGAGTTCGATTTGAGCTTGCGAGAGCTCTTTTTTCGCGGCCTCAGAGGCCTGGACAAGCGGCTTTTTTTTAGGTGTGGTGACACACGAGTTGAGCAGAAGAAGAGCGATGATGGTAATCCATCTCAAGAACATGGCGACCTCATGATCGTTGTTGCAGCAATCTTTTCATCTTATCCCGAAATTCTGTCACGAGTGGAGAGCTGTTCGAAGATTTTCTCAGTTTCTCGAGCAGTTCTTTCTCCTCCGCAGTGATCGAGCTGGGAATATCAACAATGACTTTTATCAGCATGTCGCCGGGTGCATAGCCGCCAATGTCAGGAAAGCCTTTGCCCTTCAAACGAAAGACCTGGCCAGGATGTGTGTTTGGCGGCACGTTGAGCATAGCTTTTCCCGTAAGAGTGGGAACTTCCACTTGCGTGCCGAGCAGAGCATCAACAAAAGACAGGGGAAGCTCCAACAGCACGTCGTTGTCTTTACGCCGAAAAAGCGGGTGTTCCTGGAAATTAACAATAACGTAAAGGTCACCGGCCTTGCCCCCGCCTGGCGAATTGTCACCTTCGCCGCGAAGCTTAAGACGTTGGCCCGGCTTCACTCCTGCGGGCACTGTGATCGAAAGTTTGGCGTGATCCTCTTTTCCGCCCCGATGGCGGACAAAATTGATTCGTTTCTCGCAGCCGGTAGCGGCTTCCTCCAGCGTGATGCTCATCGTGTAACGAAGATCGGCCCCACGGGAGTCCTGGCGAAATCCGCCTTTGCGACCAGGGGCGGCTCCTCCGGCAAAAAAATCGCCAAAGAAATCACTGAACATGTCCTGAAAGTTTTCGCCCTGACGTGGGTCAAATCCCTGAAACCCACCGGGTCCGCCGCTAAAGCCTTCGAAGTTGCCGCGAAAGGGCCCTTGACCCGCGCCGGGCCCTCCCGCCTGAAAGGCGGAGTGACCAAACTGATCGTACATTTGTTTTTTCTGTGGATCGCTTAAGACATCGTAGGCTTCGTTTACTTCTTTGAAGCGCTCCTCGGCCGTACGATCACCCGGATTTTTGTCGGGATGAAACTTCATCGCGAGCTTTCGAAAAGCTTTTTTTAGCTCGTCGGGCGAGGCCTGTCGGCCCACTCCCAAGACGCTGTAGTAGTCCTTCTTAGCCAAAGTTCACCTTTAAGAGTTCTTAGGCGCATCAACGGAGACCGTCACTTGCGCAGGGCGAATCAACTTGTCATGCATTTTATACCCTTTTTTGAAAACGCGCACGACCCGGCCGGGCTCCATATCTGAGCGAGGTTCACTACTAAGGGCTTCGTGCTCGCTCGGGTCGAAAGTTTGACCCTCGGCCTTAAGCTCCTGTACGCCATGTTTCTGCAACAACGCGCGCAGTTCTTTCGCGATCATTTCCACGCCTTGTCTCACGGCGGTGGTGTCCTGCGACTCCGCATCCAGGGCCCGCTCAAAATCATCAAAAATGTTGAGGAAGTCCCGCACAAATCGCTCGGATCCAAATTTGGTCAATTCCGAGCGCTCGCGAATCGCATTTTTGCGGAAGTTATCAAACTCCGCGAGCAAGTAGAGGTAATCCTTCTTCGACTTGTCTAGTTCGGCTTGCAGATCGGTTTCCGACTCGTCTTCGTCCGTAACGAGGTCATCCAGCTCGTCTTCTTGAGGGTTGTTCTTATCAGTCATAACGCACAGTATGGGGCGCGCGGCGCGGGTGTCAATGTGCCTCGCTGTAGGAGATCGGGCGCCAAAAAGGTGAATTCTTCAAAGACCTTATTGCTTAGTAGCACCCCTTTTTGGGTCAGCCGGATTTGATCTTTTCGAACCTCCACCAAACCGGCCCTCACCGTTTTTTCCAGTCTGGGAGTAAAGACCCGCAAAGCTGAATCCGGGTATTTATGCTTCATCGCGTTAGTGGAGGCGCCAGATTGGGTTCGCAAGTGCATGTGGAGAAAGTCGGTCAAGCTTTCGTGCAGGGCCAACTCCTCAATTTGATCGGCGGCCAGCACTTGCTTCCAATGGGGACCCGCATTCGGGACTTGGCGCTCGTACTCGGTCATGGCCTTCGGATTCCAAAATCGAGAGCCCCAAGGCCCGAGTGACGGGTTATAGGAATGGGCGCTTAAACCCAAGCCCCAAAAGGGAAGATCGCGCCAATAGGCCATGTTATGCCGTGACTCAAATCCGGCCCGGGCGAAATTGGATATTTCATAGCGCTCCAGTTGAATGCTCTTGAGCCGAGATTCGATCAGATCAAACATTTCCACCTGCTCACTATCAGGGGCGCGCCCCTGGTTCATCGGATGCCCGGTCGGAACGGTGAGGCAGTAGGCACTTAAGTGGGGCGGAGCAAAATCGAGGACTTCATCAAGGTCGCGAGCGAGACCTTGAAGGGTTTGACCGGGCAGGGCAAACAGCAAATCGAACGAATAATTCGCCTTATATTTTTGCAGAAGGCGCAGAGTGGAGCGCGTGTCCTCAGCACTATGCCGCCGGCCACAGGTTTTCAACAAAGCCTCGTCAAAAGTCTGTGCTCCCACGCTGAACCGATTGAAGCCGGCCTCCAAATAAGAGTTGAGCTTGCTCTCATCGAGTGTGGCGGGGTTGATCTCAATGGTTTGCTCCGCATCTGCGGAGCGCCGCAACCCAACCTTTGCAAGTTCCTGACAAATCGATACAATCAAATCAGGCGTCAAGAGACTGGGAGTTCCGCCACCAAAGTAAATGGTGCTGAGAGTGTCTTCAGTCCATAGATGGCGCCGCTGACGAATCTCCTGCAGCAGCCATTGTACGTATTGTGGGGCAGGTAGAATTTCAGATTGCTCGAAAGTCGTGAAATCACAATAGCGGCAGCGCTGCAGGCAGTAGGGAATGTGAACATAAACGGCGAGAGCCATGCGTAGGATCTAGGTTTATGTTTAAGAAATTTCAACTTAAAAACGGCATGAAAGTGGTCCTTGTCGAAAGCCACAAGAGTCCCGTGCTTTCTATTCAAATGTGGGTACGTACAGGTAGCGCCGACGAAAAAAAGGGTGAGGAGGGGATCTCCCACTTTATCGAACATTTGGTATTTAAAGGCTCCAGGCGTTTTAAGGTCGGCGAAATAGCGGCCGCCGTCGAGGGCGCTGGTGGGGAACTCAACGCCTTCACGTCTTTTGATCAAACCGTGTTCTATGTAACGATTTCCAAGCAGTTTCAAAATGTCGGTCTTGAGGTGATCTCTGAGATGATGGGATTTCCAACGTTCGACGAAAAAGAAATCAACAACGAGCGCGAAGTGGTCATTGAGGAAATCAAGCGATCCAACGACAGTCCTCACCAACAGGCGAGCCGCCTGCTTTTTTCGACGGTTTACAAAAAACATCCGTATGGTATTCCGGTGATTGGATTTCCTGAAAACATCACGAATGTGTCCCGCGAGCAATTGGTTCAATACTACCGCGCGCGATATAGCCCACAGAATATGACTCTGGTCGTGGCGGGGGATTTCGAAGCCCCCAACATGCGTAAACTGATTCAAAAGCAGTTTGGTGACTTTGAAAAAACGCGCCTTCGTGTGGTTAAGCGCCCTTCATTTAAACTTCAAAAATCGGAAAAAGTGGCCGTTCGTAAGTCGGCGTTTGCCGAGACGATTCTGCATTTGGCATTCCCAGTGCCGAAAGCCGCCCATAAGGATATCGCCGCGCTAGAAGTGTTTGCACTGATCCTTGGCCAGGGTGAGAGCTCGCGTTTGAACAGACGTTTGCGAATGAATCAACACCTGGTCAATTTTATTGGTTCGAGTGTGTTTACAGCGAAGAATCCAGGATTTTTGGCGATTTCTTTGTCGTTGAACAAAGAAGACATCGACAAGGCCCTTGAGGTTTTGCAGGACGAAGTTCTGCGAATTTTCACGGAGCCGCCAACGGACGAAGAGATGCGCAAAGCGGTCACCAATCTGGTCAGCGAGCAATTTTACCACCAGGAAACGGTCGATGGACTGGCCCGAAACTACGGACATTTTGAAGATCTCTTCGGAGCCCCTGACTACTTTGCCAAGTTCCTGGCCCAGGTCGAAAAATTGACCGTACAAGATGTCCTCAAGACGGCCCGCAAACACTTGGCTGCGGGTGGATTTTCCATCGTGGTGATGACGGGCGAGGGTGAAGTGGATTTGGAAAAGCCCTTAAAGAAATGGGCCGGTTCGCTCAAGAAGCGACTGCGCGCGGCCCGTCCCAGCCCAATAAAGATGAAGAAGGGGAAGGCTAAACCGCTCTCCTTTATCGCGAAATCAAAAAATCTGGACCTTCCGAAAACCGAAAAATGGGAGCTGGCCAACGGAGTCACCGTCATCACGCGCCCAAGCTTCGACACACCGGTCGTGAGCGTCCGCTGCGCTTCGCTCGGCGGATCGCGACTGGAGACTCGGGAGGATCAGGGTTCGACGGAATTGCTGTCTCGCGTGTGGACCGCCGGCTGTGGATCTATCAGCGAAGACGAACTGAATCACAAGACAGACTCAATGGCCGCTAGTCTTGGCGCTTTTGGCGGAAGAAATTCGGTCGGATTGTCTATGACTTGTCTTAAGCCTTTCCTCGATCAAATGCTCGAGCTCTACTTTCTCACTTGGCGTGAGCCACTTTTTGAGTCGATCGCCATTGCGCGAGAAACCAAGGCGATGTTGGAGCATGTGAAGTTGAGATCGGACAACCCGGCTCAGCTTTGCATTTTAGCCTTTTTGAAGGAAATGTTCGGTCAGCATCCCTATGGAAGGGATAGCTATGGTGATGAGGCTTCGATTGCTCGATTGAATGCCACGGCGGTTCGTCATGCTTATCGGCAAAAGACGGGCCTGGCCATTGTGGCCTCGGGTGCGTTTGAGCCTTCAGCTTTTCGCGCTCAGCTCGAAGGCTTTCTAAAAGGTTACAAGCCGGGCCCGATGACCAGTAAGGCGATTCCGATTCTCTATCCTAAAAAGTCCGGCCGATTTTTTCAGGAATCTAAAAAGGAACAAAGTCATATCGTGCTCGGTTACCCGGGATTGACCATTCAAGATCCACACCGCTACGTTTTGCAGGTGATGCAGGCTGTTTTAGCAGGACAAGGTGGACGTCTATTTGTCGAGTTGCGAGACAAGGCGTCGTTGGCCTACTCTGTGGCCCCGCTCCGGATGGAGGGCGTCGACGGTGGATATTTCGGGGCCTACATTGGATGCTCCCCGGAAAAGGCGGAGACCGCGATTCAAATGATTCAGCAAGAATTTAATAAATTGACCGAAACCTTGATTTCAGATGTGGAACTGGTGCGTGCGCAAAGGTACTTGATTGGGAAACACGACATTGAATTGCAGCGCAACTCAAGTCTCACCTCTTCCATTTTGTTTGATCACATTTACGGTATTGATTACACCGAGACCTTTAAGTTTGCGGATCGAGTTCGGCAGGTTACGAAGGAGTCTGTTCAGGCCTTGGCGCGCACGCTGTTCAATGAGAGCTCGGTTTTGTCCGTGGTGGGCCCTCGCTGTCCCTGGTAGAGCGTATAAATTCAAATTATCTAATTTATAAATGGGGATTTCCTCAGGTATCTCGAATTGGCTCGAAATCCGCGTTGTCACGGACTTTTGACCCTGCCTGAGGTCCGATCTCGTTGAAAATCCATGTTTTGGGGTAAAATTAGGGCTGGAACTAGCCGAAGTTCCATAAAGGTCGAAGGAGGACTGACTCAAAATGAGTCATGCTGACGGTAACAATCCCCGCATTATCACTTCGAGTCCGCGGGTATTTTTTTTCGATAAACTTGAGGCGGCCTGTCGTCGCTTGAAGTTTGAACCTTTGGTTCATTCCAAAAACTATTTGGTTGAGCTGCTCGAACACTACATGGTGTCAGGAAATCTATTTACCAAGGACCCGGATGGAAAGCACAGACGAGAGACGTTGGCTGAGCTCTATTTACGCGCCCAGAACTCACCGACACCCACTCGTCGGGAACTTTACAAAAGACTAGGAGACTCGAGCCTTTATATCAGCGGCTTCTTTGGAGACTCGATCACCCGGCAACTCGTGGACTTAGACTATTATGTCGAAATGGGAGGCACGGCTTACGGCTCGCTCTCGGCGGATGCTGCGGACGATGATTTGTCGCAAATGTACAGGGAGTTCTCCCTGAAATTCGTTGAGTTTGTCGACGTTTTGACTTTTATGAGCCAGGACGTTCAGGTTCAAAACGATCAGGATCTATTACGGCTTTATGACCGGTATGTCACGACCGGATCAAAGTTGGCTCAGGAGCAACTGGTCGAGAAGGGCCTGCTCAACGCAGACCTGCCCAAAGTAAAAGCGATCAAGATGTAAGCCCTCAAGCCTTTGCACTCGTTTTGTCCACGTGATAAATTTAAATCCATGTTCAATCTGGGCTTTTCTGAGCTCCTCCTTGTTGGCGCCATCGCCTTGATCTTTTTAGGTCCGGAGCAACTGCCCCAATTGGCAAGATCACTGGGACGATTGCTCAACGAACTTCGTCGCGCTTCGCAGGATTTTCAAAGTACGATTACAGATGGTGTTCGAGATGATTTCACCGATCGACTTCACGAAAGCCGTCAGCAACATGCGAACGCGGAACAAGCCAGTCCTCCGCCTGTAGCGGCTGACCCTCACGCTTCGGAGACGACAGAGCCTGCCTCCACTGCGACGACTTCAACCGACACTCCTGCACCGAACACGGACCACAAGCATGAATCCTGAAGATAGTAATATGACTTTGGTCCAACATTTGACCGATCTTCGCTACCGTTTGGTCAAAGCGGTACAGGGGATTGCTGTTGGAGTGGCCGTCTGTATTTATTATTCCGAAAACTTATTTGTGCTGATTCGAAAACCCATCCTCCCTTATCTGGGTGAAAACGGAGGTTTGGTGTTCACGGGTGTCATGGATAAGTTTATCGCTCATCTTAAAGTGGGTGCCTTGGGCGGATTGATTTTAACTTGTCCTTACTGGCTCTATCATGTTTGGCAGTTCATTTCCCCGGGGCTTTACAAAAAAGAACGTCGTTATGCGGTGGGATTTATTTTTACGGGCACGATGTTGTTCCTTGCTGGCGTCTGTTTCGTCTATTTTTTCGTATATCCAACGGCCTTCAAATATTTGCTTGAGTTCGGCGGCCAAATTGACAAGCCCATGATCACGATCGGTGAGTATTTAGGTTTTTTTGCACTGACGACGATCATGTTTGGCGTCTCCTTTGAGCTACCGGTTGTCCTTGTTATCCTAGCGATGATGGGCGTGATCGATGCGAGCTTTCTAAAGAGAAACCGCCGAATCGCGATTGTGATTTTAGCTTTTGTTTCTGCATTGTTAACTCCACCTGATGTCATCAGCATGGTCATGATGCTCGTGCCGATGTACTTCCTCTATGAGGTGTCGATTTGGGTAATTCAGGCGATCGTGACCAAGCGCGATCGATCGATCATTGGAGTGCCCGACTAATTGTGATGGCCCTAGGATTGGGGCTTAGCACAATAGCAATGTCAGGCTGCCGCTCGGCTGAACCACCTCCGCCGAAGGACGATGCTTTGAGGTCGTTCTCATCAGATCAATTGTCATTTACTGGAAAGCCCAAATGCAAGGCCATGTTGGATCAATATTGTGATTACCTCTATTCGCCTGAATCTTTGGGTAATATTCAAGTCGGACGCGACAACCGAGCGCATACAGTCCTGCAGGGTGAGACCGCCAACGGTTTTTCACAGGTGTATTATCGCTACGCCAAAGCCAAAATCTCCAATCAATGGAGGTTCCCCAATGACCTGCGGCAAGCGTTGGGACGCTACAATTATTTCGGCAAGCTTGAAGAGTTTTTGCAAAGGCCGCCCCGCTCTCTGATGACCCGCGCGCAGCGACTGGCGTCTGAGCGAACTGAAACCGAATTGGACTTCCTGTGGGTCGCCGCCATCGATGAAACCATCTTGCTACGCATGAGCCGAAAGTTCCCTGGCTACCATCGAATCCCCAGCAAACTTATGCCTTTCGAGTTTTCTATCGAAGCCCGCAAAAAGCGTAGAGAGTTGATTAGTGAGATTTCAAAGGCTATTTGGCGAAATGATAAAAACTGGGCCCGGGTGGAGAGTGAATTCGTTAAAATTCGTGAAGGGTTTGTTAAAACAATTTCCCGGCTCGACATTCCCGATGAAATCCGGGACAAGTGGACCGCTCGCATTCAAGATGTCCAGTTGGTGTTGCCCGGATCGTTGCCGGCGATTTCGAACGAAGAGTGCTCCACTGTGACTGACAATGCCTACTATTACACCCACCTCAACGTGATTACCGTCTGTGCGGGCGATTTTAATAGTGAAGACATTGCTCAAACCTTGGCCCATGAACTGGCCCACGCCATAGATATTGATCGTGACCGATATCTTTACCAGGTGAGGTCTGAGTTTGGCCAAGACTTGGCTAGTCTTCGAAATAAGGTGTGCAGTCAAAACAAGTTTTCCTGCGCGGATTGGGAGCTTTACAAGTCGAAATTTTCGAAACGATTGGGATCCTTAGAGGGCTATCAGCCCGACTTGCCGAAGTTTCAGCGCTGCCTGAAGCGAAGACCCACACGTAAGCACTTAACGGATTCCGATATCGAGCGACTGGCGGATAGGGGCGCGGCTCGGCGAATTTCGCATTTGGCGAGCAACGATCGATTTCTACGAATCACCAAGTCTGAAATTCCGTTGATCAATGGCAAGAGACAAAAGAATCCGAACTTCCTAAATCCCTGTAGCTATTTTCTTTGGACACAAGGGGAAGAGCCTATTGATGATGAACTGACCACCCTGCTTTATTTCACCGCTGAGTTTCGCTGTCAGGATCTACCCGATTCTGAGCGGCTTAAGGTGGCGATTGAAAAGGCCAAAGAGATGACCCGCGAAATCCTAGCGCAGACATTGTCTATGGAGGGGGAATTTTCGGGTCGAGGGAGTCTGTCAGCTGAAGGATTCTCATCTTCTCCTGCCGAACGGTTTGCCGACGTGGTAGGAAGTTACGCTCTCGCTGAGCGACTGCTATCGCTTCCGACGGCCGTTGATCGGCAGAATCGATTTCTGGCCTCGAGCTCGTGGATGTGCAGTCGGCCTTCATTGGCGAGTCGATTTCCTGAAGAAAGTGCAGTGGAGCGTGAGTATATCTTTGCCGCTCACCTCGAAGGATTGCAAAGGGAACAGGAATTGTTTTCCACACCTATTCGTCAGGTCATTGGCTGCGAAAAGGATTTTGAATTCGCCGAATGCAAGCTGACTTTCAAAGCACCGGAAGAAGAATCGGAAGTGAAGCCTCAGGTTCGCTTACCGGCGACATCGACCGAATGACCTAAAAGGCCCCACTCTGCAAAAGACGTAAGCGAGAGTTATGAATCGACGGCCGTAAACGACTGGCCGCCTGGTGGTCCAAGACGTGATAGAGGCTTCGTAGTTGGCGAATCGCCTTTCCATCAAACTTGAACATGGTGGACTGACGCATTTCCATGCTGATGTTGGCCGAGGTGGCCGGGCCGGAGACAAACTTCAATGCCATCGCATTCGTCGGCTCTGGCTTTCCGCCAAGCTCGCCCAGTAAGGCCGCTAATTTTGCATTTTCGGTGTGGATAAAGATGGGGAAGAAGTCGAGGAACTCGACCGCGCTGATATCTGAAGACTGGGGTCGCCCCTTGGCGGCCCTATTGTCATTTATGGTATCCATGAAATCTTTAAAGCGTTCCGGACTAAACGATTGGATTTGATGATCCACCTTTGCGGCGAGAGAAAGAAGAACTGCCGCTGGATAAAGACCACCAATTCCAGGTGTTTCCGTCATCTTTGGATCCAAATTGGTCACGATCCAGCCGGCACGAAGAAGACCTTTTGAGTTCGTCGGTAAGGGATGAACTTTCTCAAGCCACCGGTCCATAAAGAGGTCCGGCGTGGGTGATCTTTGCAGATTTTGAACCTGTGCTAAGGAACCGTTGAGAAGATGGGGATCGTAAGGAAATCCTCGTCTTAAAAAAGTCTGCAACATGCGATAACCTAAAAAGGGAGTGCCGTAGTCGTAGACGGTGAGAGGGGCAGGGGAATCTGGTATTCCTTCTAAGTGAAAGGCAAAATGCTCACGCATGTTCGTGGTGTATTCATGCAGCAACGACTGTGCTTGAAGCCCGGTGAGAGTGACTTTGCTTTTCGCATATGTCATTAGGCTGTGGGCCGTGGAGGAAATTTGTTCAATGGGGAAGGTTTCTAAAAATCGCTCCAGCGTTCCGATCGTAACTGTGTCGGCGTAACGGTCCCACTCTTCGCGTTTCTTGGGCAACTCAATGTCTTGTAGATATGTGGGATTGAGCCCGCCGGCCGCTTCGATCGTGGTCATCAGCTGGTCGTTCAAGGGTCTAAGTGGAAAGGCCTTGGTAAAAAAGCGAGTGTGTTGGGCGTCTAAAAAGTGTCCGGTTATCAACATTTCTTGCAGGGTTATCCCCAGGACTTCAGCATCATGGGCCAAGATTGCTGTAGCCAGGTGGGCCGCAGTCTTGAAATTGCCAGGAAGGGGTTTACCTTCGGCATGGGCCCGTCCGATCTCCACAATGTAGGGATTTTTCTTTCTATCAAATCGTCGGGTCAGTCCGTTGGGAAGGTGGCTGTCAAGCTCCCAAGGTAAGGGTCTGGCGGAGACTTCGGGTCGCTTTCCTTTTGTTCCCAACAGTTCGTATCCGCGCACGATGTAGAGCGCGCCCCGATTCACCCGCTTTAACTGCGGCGTTCGAACATCACCGTTGAGAGCCCGTTCGGGGGGAAGCCCATTGGGGAAGTATTCCTTAACTTCCGTGGCGGTTAGGTCCGAGTACAAAGAAATCAGCGTGAGCTGGGGCGGTCTGATTCCCAATTTTTGAAAATCCATTAACTTCTGATAGGTGCTCGAATCAATATAGCCATTCTCGCGCATGACCTCGAGGGGGCGCCGCTGAAAGGACTGAAGAATATTTTCGCAGTTACCAGCCGTAAAAAGCGGCTCGATTTTTTCGGTCTGATAGAGCCCGTCGGAGGACACCTTTAAGCTGGTGCGAATGGCTTCCCAAAATCCGCTGCCGTCAAAGGTGAGAATAGACGCTTTCAGTGCGGGTTCCGCCCCGGCGCCCAAACTGAGTGACAGAGTGACCAAAAGCGCGCAAAAACGCGACTTTAGAAGGATTTTATGGGCCCATGACGACATGGGCTTTCACAGAGGCAAAATGTGGGCCCGATATCAGTTACCGGCCGTGGATCCGGCGGGCTTGACGGTCCAACCCCAAAAGGCCTTTCCATTGGTGATGGTGGCCCACGTAGATTTGTCATCACCCCCATTTTGAACAGTGATGCTGCCGCGGGGTTGGCCGGATTTATCGAAGACCATGTAGCTGGATCCCGGCATTATCTTGGCGCCATTTCGGGCCGAGAGTTCGACTTTCTTTTCAGAAACATCGACGATTTCAATGTAGCCGAGTGAATCGGATTCGCTGGCAAGTGAGCGTCCGAAAGGACCGGTCGAAGCCTCTGGCTGGGCAGGTGGTTTGACGGATTCGATGTTAGAATTGAGTGACATCAGGGTCCCAGTCATGCGAACGCAATCCGCATCTAGATATTTGAAAGCAGCGTTGGCAATGTAATCGGCCGAAGGTTGTTTTTTAAGAGCTTGCTCTACGAGGCGGTCCACATAACCCGTTCGCTTGAATGAGTCGGGTTCGTCCTTGGCACAAAACTTCTCATCCGCCATTCCCACTTTTTGTCCGCCACCCATTTTGGGGACGGTTTTACCTTTGATCGTAACGGCCGCCATGCTCATATGATCGCCGGTCAGCGGAATGACCGCGCACCCCCCCATTGCAAAACCCAGTGCTCCAATCAGAAGGAGTTTTTTCATCGGTAAGCCACTCCCTTAAGATAAATACAGTTGTCAGTCCACACGCCCATGTAACCTTTGTTCATTCGGTAAGTGGTCGCATTTTCCAAGTAGACGATCCCCTGCTCTCTTACCATCTTGTGCTTAAGTTGCTCGAAGGAAGGCTCTTCCGAAAGAGGAACGATGCCGAACAACCAGGCCTGGCACTCCATAGCCGTTGTTTCACCAATTTTCTTCGGTTCATTTTTGCCCGCCGGCTGAAGCGCCATAAAGCGGACTTCATCGGCAAAGGGTCTTCGCTCGGCCTTTTGCAGAGCTCCACAGGCGGTGAGCGCGAGGGAAGCCAGTATCAAAGCAAGACAAGACGGGAATTTGAATTTCATATATTAGGACTATCGGCCAGTGAATCGGGATCCTTTAAGAAAAAGGAGACTGGATCAAATTGAACTACTTGGTCCCGGCGGCGGCAGCTTCAGCGGCGCGTTTTTCTTCATCAGTTTGCAGTGCGGATTGTTGTTGGGCGGCATTGTACTGATTAGTAGCGGCTCCGTTGGCGGCTGAAACAGCGTTGTGAACATGACCGCCACCGCCATAAAATCCGGCTTGACCAGTGCCGCTCGAAGTTCCAGTCGAAGTGCTGGAGGGACTGCGACCAGAGGCTTCGAAGCCAGAGGCGCCCGTCCCGCTTGAAAGTGAAGATTCATATTGGCTGGAAACTTCTCCAGCCGTTCCATAAGATTGCGCTGAGGTTCCATTTTGACCACGGGCACCCGAACCAGATTGACCACTAGAAGTCGCGCCACCTTGCGATCCACCGCTTGACCCGGACTGGTAAGAGGCCGAACCGTAGTTGGAGCCGCCCAGCGAGTCGAATTTGTTCCAGTCCTTTGGCGGTTGTTCGTCTTCCTCTTGGGCCGCTTGCTCTTGATAGTCGGGGAGACGGGTTGTGCCGACTTCAACCTTACCCGCGTCGATATTGGAATTGTTCATGATGTCCGTGTTGTATTGGGCGCTGGCACCCAGGCTTACAAACAAGAATGAAAATGCGAATCGAATGCC
>JBFWON010000074.1:0-21640 GCA_050250515.1 Bdellovibrionales bacterium
AGCCGGCCATTGCCGGTGTCGGAATCTGTACTTTAGAGAACTCCCACAATAGGTAAGTCGGGATACCTGCAATCCCGAAAATGGTAAGAGCCCAAACGAGAGGCCACTTCCATCGGTTCACTTTTTCTGGAATCAGCGGGTAGTCAGGATATTGTTCTTTAAAGTCATTTTGGCTCATAGATTGTGGCTTAGTGTTGATGACCTGCATTGTCAACGCCCCCATTGTGGGTCTGAGTAGAATCTTCAGACCTGATTTTGAATCAAAATGAGACAGGCCGGCCTGCGGAATAGGCCTCCAGGAGGTCGTGGCTTATACTGATTGAAAGTTCGGTCTGTGTGTAGTTTCAAGGGGCATGGCGTGAATTCAAGGATCGGTTTTTTGGCCGTCGTGACGGGGTTCGTTCTCATTACTTTTCAACATTGTTCATTGGATGCCCCAAATTCCGGTGGAGAGAGTCAATCGTCCACGTCGACTCCTTCACCCTCTCCAGATCCAGATCCAAATCCAAATCCAAATCCAATGAACGCCAATGACATCCAGCTATTATCGGTTCCGGCAAACGTGACCGCATACGCCGGGGCCGCCATCAATCTCGTGGTCCAGGCGACTTCGCAGGGCGGTTATTCAGTTGGCCATCGTTGGTACAAGAATGGTGTCGAAATGATGGGGCAGACCTCCAACGTTTTCACCATTGCCTCTGCCGTGGCCGCGGACGGCGGTACATATGCCGTTGTCTTGACGACCCCAGTGGACTCGAAGACTTTATCGGTCACAGTCACCATAAGTCCTACTCCTGTTTTGACTATTACGACCCAGCCACAACATCTGACCTTGATCGAAGGCGTCGCGGGCCAGTTGTCGGTGGTGGCTTCAGTTTTACCCATGCAGCTTCTGAGCTACCAGTGGTATAAAGACGGCTCCGCAGTGGCGGGCGGAGTCTCGGCGACACTGGCAATTGCGGCCGCTGGTCCCGGGCGGGCTGGGCAATATTATGTCGAAGTCAAAACGACTCAAGGCCCCCTACAAACGGCCAAGTCGAACACGGTGAAAGTGACCGCCAATCAATCCTTCAATGTAGCGAGCTCGACTGGATGTGTGAATGGCTATTGCAATTGCGTGACGGGGGGGCAGCTCTACGTGCCCTATCAGCCCTCGGCGGCGGCGATTTGCGTCTTTAAAGGATATGCGGATGTCACGACTTTTACCACCCAAAATGGACCGGTGGGCTCCCCTCAGTGTTCGGCGGGAGGTGGTGGATGTTACATCAATCAAAACCCTGGCAATATTATTTGCTCGGTCGTGAACTGCACGAAGTAGGCCCCATCGATTGACCCTGGTGGCAGGGGATTACATAATTTTCCCATATGCAAATGCGTAAGGTTCTCTTTTTACAGTTCTTGCTGTGGGCTTCCATCGCCAATTCACAAGAGCGGCCCGATTTTTTTGGAAGCATCGATCGTGAGGCGGCGACAAAGGTCATCGAAGGGCATACGCCAGATCTGCGAAAATGCTACGACCCTGAATTTAAGAAAAGCCCGAACTTAAGTGGCATCCTGACTTTGGAGATGGACATTGGACCTGGTGGTAAGGTGACGGACGTCAAGGTCATTCGGTCCATTAGCAAGAAGGTTGACCAGTGTGGTAAGGCCAAAGCGGCGCAGTGGATTTTTCCGTCACCGCCTAAGGGGCAAGTGGCGAGAATTCGGTATCCTTTTGTATTTGCCCATGACTCGGCGGTATCAGGCGCTCTTCCCTATAAGGTCTCGGAAGGTAAGAATTCTTTTACCGATGTGGAGGTCGATGTCGACACAGGCAAGGCGCCCTTAGCGGTGTCAATTCTTGGGCCACCGTCGGTAATGGCGCAAAAGGACAACCGCTACTTACCCGGCACCAGTTGTGGATTTTCGGTTCAGTGGGGCGATGGGGATCGGTTCCCGCGTGACCTAAAGACCGGCGATGCTTGTGCGGCTGGATTTTCGCATACTTATAAAAAAGCAGGTCTCTATAAGATCATATTTCTGCTCACCGAGCCAGGTGACGATGACCTAGGTAAGGTTATCTGGAAAGGCTCCCGCGCCGTGCGAGTGGAGTGACGCGCCGACGGTGGAAAAGGGGCGGACTCCTTTAAGACTGGCGGGCGCGTTTGTCGACATTAAGGGCGGCTTCGCGCAGGACTTCCGAGAGTGTCGGATGCGCGTGGAACGAGCGCCCAAGGTCTTCGGCGCTGCCACCAAACTCCATGGCGACAACGGCTTCCGCGATCATGTCCGAAGCCCGTGGACCCAGGATATGAACGCCCAATAAGCGATCCGTACTGGCGTCAGCAAGAACCTTCACCAATCCATCGGTCATGCCCATGGCTTTCGCGCGGCCACTGGCAGTGAACATGAAGGATCCTGATTTGTAAGGCACGCCTTTTTCTTTTAGTTCATCTTCCGTGGCACCCACGGCGGCGAGTTCGGGCCAAGTGTAGACCACGCTCGGTACGGTTTCGTAATTCACATGGCCGGCTTGGCCCGCAATGGTTTCGGCGACAGCGACGCCTTCTTCTTCGGCCTTATGGGCGAGCATGGGGCCTGGAATTAAATCGCCAATGGCATAGACGTTCGGATATTTGGTTTGCAAGTGCTCATTGACCAGAACAAAGCCACGCTTGTCCTTTTCAATTCCCAATTCTTCCAAGCCAAGGCCATCGGAAAAGGGACGTCGACCGGTGGCGACCAACACCACATCACCTGAAATCGTCTTAGAAGTTTTAGAGCTAAGCTCTTCGTAAGTTAGCTCCACACCGGATGGGGAGGTTTTGGCGCCGGTGACTTTGACTTCAAACAAAAAGTTGAGGCCCTGCTTACTTAAAACTGTTTCCAACCGCTTGGTCAGTTGGGTGTCCATGGATGGGCATAGTCGTGGGAAGTATTCGAGTACCGTGACTTTTGCGCCCAAGCGCGACCAAACCGAGCCCAGCTCCAGTCCAATCACACCACCGCCGATGACCAGAAGATGTTCGGGAACTTTGGGCAAGGATAAAGCCTCAGTCGATGAGATCACTTTTTTTCCATCAAATTTTAAAAAGGGAAGCTCATTGGGCACGCTGCCCGTGGCCAGCATGATGTTGGTGGCTTCGAGAATGGTTTTTCCACCCTTGGAGTCCGTCACTTCCACTTGGTTGGGGCTAATGATTTTACCCCTACCGTTGAAAGGCGTAATCTTATTCTTTTTAAAAAGGAAGGCCACGCCACCGGTCAAATCGCCGACCACTTTGTCTTTGCGAGCCATCATTTGAGCCAGATTCAGTTTAACGGATCCCACTTCAATACCGTGGGTCTTAAAATCGTGTTGAGCGATGGAGAAGTGTTCCGAAGAGTCGAGCAGGGCCTTGGATGGGATGCAGCCCACGTTCAGGCAAGTGCCGCCGAAGGTTTTGTCCTTTTCGACGACGGCCGTTTTTAGGCCTAACTGCGCGGCGCGAATGGCGCCGATGTATCCGCCCGGTCCACTGCCGATGACCACCAGATCAAACTTTTCTGCCATGACTGACTTCCTTCTTAAGGATCTAGATTTCTAATAATAGCCGGGAAGGATCTTCGATGCACTCTTTGACTCGCACCAAGAAGCTGACGCTTTCAGCCCCATCAATAATGCGATGGTCGTAGGAAAGAGCCACATACATCATGGGCCGAATCACGACTTGACCGCCCACAGCGATGGGTCGCTCCTCAATTTTGTGCATTCCTAAAATTCCACTTTGCGGCGGATTTAGGATTGGCGTCGACATCAGAGAGCCGTAGACGCCCCCATTCGAAACCGTAAAAGTTCCGCCACTCAGGTCATCCACTGATATTTTACCTTCGCGAGCTTTGCCGGCGAAGTTCTTGATCGACATTTCAATCTCCGCCAAAGACATGTGTTCGGCATGTTTCAAGACGGGAACCATCAGACCTTTTTCAGTGCCGACGGCCACGCCGATATTGTAGTAGTTGTGATAAAGCACATCGTTGCCTTCAATAAAGGCGTTGACCCGTGGATAGGCTCTGAGACCTTCGATCACCGCTTTCACAAAAAAGCCCATAAAGCCTAGGCCAATGCCATATTTCTTTTCGAAGGATTCTTTGTACTTCTTGCGAAGGGCCATGCACTGGCTCATGTCAATTTCGTTGAAAGTAGTTAAAATGGCGGCGTTGGTTTTAGCCTCCACCAGACGTTGAGCAATTCGTCGTCGAATCGTGCTCATCGGTTCGCGCACGATCTCTTCTCCCAGGGCGGTGCTCGCAGCGGGTCGCTTCAGCAGGCTTACAGGAGTGGGAGCGGATGTCGGCATCGATGGAGCGGGTGAAGGGCTTGGGCCGGCGCTTGCGGCCGACAGGGCGTCGGCTTTGGTGAGGCGTCCACCTTTACCAGTTCCTGCGATGGCTTCTGGATTGAGCTGATTTTCGCCGACCACGCGGCGAACGGCGGGACTCATGGTTTGCGTTTTAAAAAGGCTCGGAGCGCCACTTGGTTTGGCGGGTGGCTTGTTTCCATGGCCATTCCCGTTGCCGTTCCCATTGGTTGCAGTGGCAGGAGCCGCTGGTTTAGGCGCGGCGGCGGGGGTGGCCGCGGCCGAGGGCTGGCTAGCCGAGGCCGAGGGCTTGGCGTCGCCATCAATCTCTCCCACAACAGCACCGACCTTCACCACATCACCGGCTTTGGCTGAGGTTGTGAGCACTCCGTCGGTTTCGGCAACAACTTCGACGCTGGCTTTGTCTGTTTCCAGAACCAAAACCACTTCGTCCCGTTTGACAAAATCGCCACTCTTTTTCATCCACTGGGCAATTGTGCCTTCGGTTATGGATTCTCCAACCGCGGGAACTTTGATCTGTGTTTTCACTAGGGTCTCCTCTTAAGCTTTAAAAACTTTGTCAATAATGGCGGCCTGTTCTTTTTGATGCGTGCGGGGTGAACCCACAGCCGGGCTGGCGCGCTCCGATCGCCCGACATACTCGATTTCAATTTTCTTCTTCCCGAGCTCCTGACAAAGATCAAGAAGCTTTGGTGTGATGTAAGAAGCCGCACCCATGTTCTTCGGCTCTTCTTGCGCCCAGACCAAGCGACGGAGTTTGGTGGCGCCACTGATAAATGGACTCAGTGAGGCCTTCGGAAACGGATAGAGTTGCTCGACCCGTACAATGGCAAGACTCGAACTGTTCTTATACTGTTTCTCGCGGGCTTCTTGCAAATCGTAGTAGAGCTTGCCGGAGCAAAGGACCACGGTCTCGACATTTTTGACATCGGGAACAAAGTCATCCGGAAGACATTCTTGAAAGCGACTTTCGGTGAATGCTCCGAGATGCGAAACTACTTTAGGATGTCGAAGTAAAGACTTAGGCGACATGATCACCAAAGGTTTGCGGAAGTCGCGCTTCACTTGCCGCCGTAAAACGTGAAACAGGTTCGCCGGCGTCGTTAGATTGCAGACCTGCATATTTCCCTGCGCACACAACTGTAAAAAACGTTCAAGGCGGGCGCTTGAGTGCTCAGGACCTTGTCCTTCATATCCATGGGGAAGTAACAAGGTGAGCCCCGATCCTCGCATCCATTTTTCCTCACCTGACGAAAGAAATTGATCAATCACAATTTGGGCGCCATTGGCAAAATCGCCAAACTGGGCTTCCCAAACCGTCAGGTAGGTGGGATCGGAACAAGAGTTGCCATATTCAAAGCCTAAGACCGCCATTTCGGAAAGCGAAGAATTGTAAATACAAAATTCGCCGTTATCCGGGTTGAGTGTCGAGAGCGGGCAAAGCTCACTTCCGTTGGTCGTGTCAAAGTATACGGCCTGACGGTGGGTAAAGGTGCCGCGTTTACAATCCTGACCAGACACTCGCACCGGGGTGCCTTCCACACACAAGCTGCCGTAGGCCAGCAGTTCACCCATCGCCCAGTCAAACTGACCCGTTTCGGCCATTTGATGGCGTGCCTGAATCAGCTTGGAAATTTTAGGGTGCAAATGAAAGCCCGCAGGCTCAGTCGTCAAAACATTTAAGACTTTCTCTAAAGTCTTCAGCGAGCTCTTGGTCTCGACCGGTTGATCAAAGTCGGCCAACGTGCCTCTTCGGAGACCCTTCCACTGAGCGCTGAACGCATTCGGTTTGATCACAGGCGGATTTTTGCGCGTGTGTTCCAAGATCTTTTGCAGATTGTCCATCTTGTCTTTGTAGAATCCTTCGGCCTCTGGCTCTTGTACGACTCCCGACTGAATCAACTGTTGAGTGTAAATCTTGAACAAGGTCGGATGCGAGCGAATCACTTCGTACATCAGGGGCTGAGTAAAGGCGGGTTCGTCGCCTTCGTTGTGCCCAAAGCGACGGTAACAAACTAAATCGATGACGACATCTTCTTTAAACTTTTGTCGAAATCGCGTCGCCATATCCATAGCGCGCACACAGGCCTCCACGTCGTCACCGTTGACGAGTAAAACAGGGGCTTTGATAACCTTCGCTACATCAGAGGCATATTGAACACTGCGCGAGTCGCGCGGATCCGTGGTGAATCCCACTTGATTGTTCACGATCACGTGGATGGTGCCACCCACAGTGTAGCCGGTCAGCCGCGAGAGTTGCAGAGTTTCTGTGACCACGCCTTGTCCGGCAAAGGCGGCGTCCCCGTGAATCAGAATCGGGACCACCTTTTTTCTCTCGGCTGTGTCCGATCTTCGCCGTTGGCGAGCGCGAGCCATACCAATCACAACGGGGTCGACGACCTCGAGGTGAGAGGGATTGAACGCGAGTGAGATATGGCAAGGTCCAGACGGTGTGTTTTTGTCCGTGGAGTAACCCAGATGATACTTAACGTCTCCATCGAAGTCCGTGTGATCAAAGGCGGTACCGTCAAATTCAGAGAAAATGACTTCGATCGCTTTGTCCATGAAGTTGGCCAAAACGTTGATGCGTCCGCGATGGGCCATACCGATGACAAGCTCTTCTACTTCGAGGCTGGTCCCGCGCACGACCGATCTTTCCAGCATGGGAATAAGAGCATCACCACCCTCAATGGAAAAACGCTTAGTTCCCACGTAGCGAGTGTGGATGAATTTCTCCAAAGACTCCGTTCGCGCCAATTGTAAAAGAATTTGGCGACGGGAATCCGTATCGAGTTTAAATTCAGGGCTCCCGTTTTCGAATTCGCCGCGAAACCAGTCGCGAACCTCGGGGCGACATTCCGCGAGCTGAGCGGTCAAAGTGCCACAGTAAGATTTTTCCAAATGCTCAATGATGACTTTTAAAGTGGCGCCCGGCAGACCGACCAATGCCCCGACTGAAAAGGTCGCGTGCAAGTCACTCTCGCTCAAGCCAAATCTTGAGAGCTCAAAAGTTTCAGTTTGGCGGGCTTGCAATTTCAACGGATCTAAGTCGGCTTTAAGGTGTCCGTAGTTGCGGTAGTGATCGATCAGGTTGTAGGCGGCGAGTTCCTTATCAGAGAAAGTGGCAGGACCTTGGCCCTGCAAATTTTGCGCGAACTCAACTCCCGAAAAGAACATCTTCCATTGCGGGTCTAAGCCCTCAGGGTCTTGTTGGTAGGTCCGATAAAGGCTTTCAATGTATTCTGCGTTGGAGTGGTTCACGGCCGACAAGCGTTCCAAAGTCGTCTCCTGATGTGGTCGTAGTATCATCTTTATACCAAGCATCCGGGTCTAGAGCATCTGGAACGCCATTAAATGCAATGCATAATTAGGCAAAATCAGACGAGAGTCGGTGTCAAGACCCGGCAATCGCCCTATACTTTGACCATGCTGAGATTTTTAGCGTTCGGCTTTATTTCTCTTGTAATGGGCGTCGTGCTCTCTGTGCTGTTGATCAACTCCGGCTGGCTAAACCCTCATCTTGAGCAAGAGATTCATAAGAAAACCGGGGTCCCTGTGACGATCGGAGCCCTTAAGGTGGCCTTTGCCTGGCCGCCGAGAGTTCGGTTGGCTGACTTTAAAGCGAATGCAGGGGCTTTGGATCTGAGCTGGAAAATTGCCGACGTCGTCGTGGAAAAAGTGACGCCCCCAATCGGGCTGTGGGTGCGTTTGCAGCAACCCTCCATCGAGGTCAAGGGAGCGATCGCCAATCTGTCGGCAGGTCCAGAAAAATCCTCGGGCGAGGCCAAGCCTGAGCCCTCCAAAGGCCGTCCCATGGCGTTGCGCTTGGAAATTGTGCAGGGATTTTTGAAAGCGACGGATGTACAAGTGGACGGATTGGATTTGCAGTTCGCGCAAAAGCAACTGATGCAGTCCCCAGCTAAACTCAATTTGAAGGCCTTTGTTTCGAGCGACTGGTGGCCTGGGCGTTTGCCCGTTTCGATGGAAGGCGATGGTCTGGCCTTTACCGGTGAAAAATTTCAAGCGTCTTCGATTCGGGCCCAAGTGGCGGGTTTAGAGCTGGCGGTGCAAGGTACAAGTCTGCTTAAAGATGATCGGCATCGATGGTTGGCCGAAGTCAAAGCGCCAGATCTTAAGCTGTTGCCGAAACCTCCGCTTGATTTGCCGGCGTCCGAATGGGCGGGATCCCTGCATGGCAAAGCGGAAATCGTTAAACAAGGCAAGGGCCTTGGCTGGCAAGCCGAAGGGGATATTGACGGGAAAAATCTGAGTGCCAAGTTGGATTGGACGAAGGAAGACAAGTCTGTCAAAGGCCCGATTCAAGCCGAAATCAAAGGTAAATTTCGTTACGACAATGAGCAAATTCTTTTGCCCGAGCTCGAAGGGCAAGTGGATCTGAGTCAAGCGCACGTGCAAGTGGAGCAGATACTTAACAAAGACGCGTCGGTTCCGCTTAAGTTTCAAATTAAGGCGAAGGGCAGCTCGGATTCGTTGGAAGTTCAAAACCTTGCGGGAGAATTTTGGTCTTTCAAAATGAAATCTGCGGGTTCAATCGGATTGAAGGCGCCCTTTGCGGCGAAGATTTCCCTGCAAGTGGCGCCCACCTCATTGCGCGGATTGGATGCGTTGTTGATTCCCCTTAAAGGCGCCGAAGTGGGCGGCAAAGTGGCCTTGGATTTGGATTGGAATGGCCCACTTACGGATGTGTGGGGATCGGTAGTTCAAATTCGTGAGATGAAGCTTGAGAAATTTGCGGCCGCAGTGAACTACGCTCGAGATACAGAAACCAAAATTCAGGGCCCCGTTCAGGCGAATGTCACGCTGAGAGGCGAGCTCAACAAAGGTCGACCCACCAGTTTTCAAGCCACCGGTAATTTTGACTTAAGTTCCACCCAAATCCAGGCCGGCCCCATGATCAAGGCCGCTCGGCAACCTCTAAAAATGGAAGTGGTGGCGCGAGGTAAGGGTGAAGCGGTGGAGCTGGCCCCGTTTAAACTGACTGGGTTTATGGGAGTGGCCGAGGCCCGCGGAACGGTGATGCTGGCGGCGGCCCCGGGAGTTCAGATGTTGATTTCCATGAAGCCGCTCGACTTGTCGGCGGCTCGGCTCGCTCTACCCACATTGCGCGACCTTCTGCCAAAAGGATCTTTGGCGGGCCAATTGCGACTGGCCGGTCAGGTGACGCCCGATCGGGTCTGGTCTGATTGGCCGCTGGTGGTTTCGGGAACGATCAATGCGCAGTTGCCCGAGTATCTGATGGCGCCGCCTAAGGCCGCCGCCGAAGTGAAAGGGGCGCCTGCGCCTGCGACTAAAGCGGCCTCTGGATCACCGACGGAGGGCTTTTTACCCAAGGGGAAGTTGACAGAAAAATTAGATCTTACAATTACTGCCGGCATCGGAGTTTTACGCAAACCGGATCTCATCGTGAAGGGGACTTCTGTGCAAGGTCGAATTCTAAGCGGTCAGTTTCGCGGTGGCGTCAAGGTTCGCGAGGTCTTTGGAGGAGAGCTCGAGGTCAAGGATTTGCGAGTGCCTTTGCTCGATCCTCTGCCCACTATTCAAGGCTCACTTTCAGTCAACAAACTGGTTGTTCAAGAGGCACTCGAGTTTGCTAAACCCGAATACAAGGAGTTCGCCATCGGGCGGGTTGTCGGGGAGACACGTTTCAAAACGCAGCTACCTTCCGATGCGCGCTTTATGGAGGAACTCGATCTTCAAGGTCAGTTCAAGTTTGATCCTCTGACTCTCAGTACGGTGAAGGTGGGTGAGATTTTAGGGGACTTGGTCCGCAAAATTCCGGGGGCCAAAAGCCCGGATGTCAAATCGGAGCCGATGAATGGCACGGTCGATATGTCTGTTCACCTTGAGCGCCAAGTGGTGGATGTACAATCCTTTGTCGGCGTGGATCGGTCGGGCTCGGAGCTTAGACTCAAAGGGCGAGTGGGATTGGCCGACTTGAAAGGCGACTTAGTCGGCACCTTCCATTGGCAGAATCCACCCGTGAAGGGTTGCGTGTTGGAAGGCAATTCAGACCCACAGGGGCGTCTAATGGTTCCTTTATCGTTGAAGGGCGATTTAATGAAGCCGCAATTCGGTTTGGTGGCCAGCGCCGTAGACAAAATGGCAAAAAAGACGCTCGAGTGTGAGGCCAAGAATCAAGTCGAAAAACTCAAAAAAGACGGTGGAAAGAAACTTGAGGAAGAAGGCAAAAAGCTTTTGAAAGGGATTTTGGGGAATTGAATTGACGGGAGCGGACCTGTCCATCAAAGTCGAAGAGCATGGAACCCATTGATTTCTATCAAGATCACTTGGATCGGGTGAGCCGCAGCTTTGCGTTTTGTATTCGCCAACTGCCGATGCCACTTCGTCACTGGGTCTCTCTAAGCTACTTAATGTGTCGAACTCTTGACACCATTGAGGACTCGGCCTGGCCCGATTTTTCTGGGCAAATGAAAGCCTTTGAAGTTTTTGATCGAGCCTTGGCAAGCCGTGAAACCCAAAATGACTTGAGCCAAGTTCTGCATCCCATCCTGCATCAAGTTGTGGACGGGGAGCGCTTGCTTTTGCAGGACGTGGATCGGCTGATGGCCGATCTAAAAGATCTGCCGGAGTCTGTTTCTCAATTGGTCTGCGATCTTTTGCTGAGTATGTCGTCCGGTATGCAGCATTTTATCGGTCGCCATCCCGGGGCCAAGCTTCAGCTGCGAAGTTTAGGTGAAGTGAATCAGTACTGTTTCTTTGTCGCGGGAGTGGTGGGTGAGCTCTTGGCGCGCTTGGTGGCCAAAGTGGAGCCCCGCTTCTCGTTGTCGCCTTTAACACTTCTCAGAGCGCATCATTTCGGCTTGTTCTTGCAGAAGGTGAATATTCTCAAAGATCAAGTGGGTGATGAGAGTGCCGGCCGAAGATTTGTCCCGTCGCGTGAATTGGTGGAGAAGAGTTCGATCGAAAACGCTCAAAACGCTTTGCAGTTTTTATTAGATATCCCTAAGGAGCAGTCCGAGTTTCGACGATTTTGCGCTTGGTCTTTATTCCTGGGAATGGAGTCGATCACGGTGGCCCGCCGCTCGGTGGCCGAGAATCAGGTGTTAAAGGTCTCTCGCTCCCGCACGGACGAGCTTTTGCGTCAGGTGGAGGAGGATTTGTCGGACAACTCTCGCCTGAAAACGTTGTTCTTAAGTTTGATGAGCACCTTGGGTTGGAGTTGGAAGGATGTCCCTGCCAATAGCTCACCCAGTGCGCCCAAATGGTTGATCGAGCGCTACCGAGGCCCCCTTGAAGCGCCCCAGATTGGTCAGTTGGGCGTTGCTTCATCGGTCTAATAAAATTGACAATCATTTTCAATTACCATAATCCACGCCCATGGACTTTCTATCTACGGATTTAGCCCCGGGGCGCCGCCCCTTAGAACCCGAAAAACTGGTCCGACGTGAGCCCGTCGATCCCTCGAAATTCAAGCGGATGATTCGGCAGATGGGTCTTCGGGTCACACAACAGCGAATCGCCATTCTTCAAAGTTTAGGAAGTGGGCGAGCCCATGTAACGGCTCAAGAGGTTTTCGAAACCGTCAGCCAAAATCATCCCGAGATCGGTTTTGCCACGGTTTATCGATTTCTGCGCAAAATGGCCCAGCAAAAATTAGTGACCGAAGTGCGAATGGGAGGCTTGCCCGCCCGTTACGAACTGACGCCTCGCCGACATCATGACCATCTGACTTGTGTTGAATGTGGTCAAATTGTCGAGTTCGAATGCCAGCCGATCGAAGCCCTACAAGAGAAAGTGGCCCAAGAGAAAGGCTTCAAACTCACGCACCACGTTTTGGAACTTTACGGTCTGTGTCCGACCTGCCAGGCGGAGTAATGGACGGTATTCAAGTTAAGGGGGCCCGCGAACACAATCTTAAGAATGTGGACGCCTTCATTCCCCGTGATCAAATCACCGTCATTACCGGATTGAGCGGAAGTGGCAAATCTTCCCTTGCGTTCGACACCATTTTTGCCGAGGGTCAAAGACGATTTATCGAAAGTCTTTCGGCCTACGCCCGTCAATTTTTGGATCAGCTCAAAAAGCCAGAAGTGGATTCGATCGATGGTCTATCGCCGGCGGTGGCGATCGATCAAAAATCGATTTCGACGAATCCAAGATCAACCGTGGGAACGGTCACCGAGGTCTATGATTATCTTCGGCTCTTGTTTGCCAAGGCAGGCATCGCTTATTGTCCCCAACATGGCCTCGCCTTGGAGGGCCAGTCGCCGGCTGAAATTGTGGACTCCATTATGGAGCGGACGAGCGGGCGCAAATTTCTACTCATCGCCCCTGTTGTGCGTGGGAAGAAGGGCGAATTTTTAGCCGAGTTCCAAAAGTGGCAAAAGAAGGGCTTCACCCGCGCCCGTGTGGATGGCGAATGGATAGAACTCGAATCCGCTCGAAAATTGGCTCGGCATCAGACCCACGACATTGATTTGTTGGTGGATCGTTTGGTGGTCGACAAAAAATTCTTGGGACGTTTGAAGGAAAGCCTAAATCTGTGCCTGTCCTTGTCCGGCGGATTGGCGACAGTCGAAGATCAAGATGGGCAATCGAGCCAAACCTATTCGATTCATCGCAGCTGCCCGAAGTGTGGACACACCGTGCCCGATTTGGAGCCACGACTCTTCAGCTTCAACAACCCCCGGGGTGCTTGTCCCACTTGCAATGGAATCGGGACTTTAGAGTTTGAAGAAGTGGTCGAGGAGGGTCAGTATTTTGGTGACCCTGGTGAGCGACGCTCAATCAAAAGCACAAAGTTTTATTATAAAAACAAGCGCTTGCAAGCGGACGACGATGAGGAAGATGAGGGAGTAGATGAGTACGCCCTTTCGACTTGTCCAGATTGTAAGGGGACACGGCTGAATCCAACCGCATTGCATGTGAAAATCGACGACTACAATATCGCTGATTTGTCTGAGATGCCGATCACGGACCTAAAAAATTGGATCGATCAGGCAGTTCTGACCAGTCGCCAAAAGATGATCGGTGATAAGATCATTCGACAAATTGCCAGCCGCTTGGATTTTTTGGACCGGGTGGGTGCGGGTTATTTGAGCTTGTCGCGCCCGACGCGAACACTCTCGGGCGGCGAAGCGCAACGGATTCGCCTTGCCACCCAGGTGGGCTCGGGTTTGGTCGGGGTCCTTTATGTTTTGGATGAACCGAGCATTGGTCTGCATCCCCGTGATCACCATCGATTGTTAAAAATTATCCAAGAGATTCGTGATCGGGGTAACACGGTTTTGATGGTCGAGCATGATGAAGAGACGATTCGAACGGCCGATTACCTGATCGACATGGGTCCCCGCGCGGGTCGATTGGGTGGACAAATCTTGGCTCGCGGAAAACCGGAAGAAGTGAGCCAGCAGACGGACTCGCTCACGGGTGGGTATCTCTCTGGTCGGGTGAAAATTCAAATTCCAACCCGGCGCCGATCGGGCTCCGGCCAGTTTCTAGAGCTTTTTGGCGCTCGCGGAAATAATCTTCAGAACGTGGACTTAAAAATACCACTGGGGACCTTGACCTCGGTGACCGGTGTTTCAGGCTCGGGAAAAAGCACCTTGATTATCGATACTCTTTATCGAACTTTGGCGCGGCATTTTTACGATTCGAAATTGAAGCCGGCCGAATATAGCAAAGTGGTCGGTCTGGAAAATTTGGATAAGGTGATTGAGATCAATCAGCGACCGATTGGCCGAACTCCGCGATCGGTGCCCGCCACCTATGTGGGACTCTTTCCCTTGGTTCGCGATCTGTTTGCCAGTCTTCCCGAAGCCAAAATGCGGGGCTATCGGCCCGGGCATTTTAGTTTCAATGTCAAAGGCGGGCGATGTGAGACCTGTCAAGGCGCTGGTCAAATTCGAGTGGAGATGCACTTCTTGTCCGATGTCTTTGTCAAATGTGAGGTCTGTCAGGGGCAAAGGTACAATCGTGAAGTCTTGCATGTGAAATACCGAGACCGCTCTATCGCGGAAGTCTTAAAGATGACGGTGGAAGAGGCGTTGGAGTTCTTCGCTCATCATCGGCATATTCGACGAAAGCTCGAGACCCTGCATCAGGTTGGGTTGGATTACATTTCGCTCGGTCAGAGTTCGACCACATTATCTGGAGGCGAGGCGCAGCGGATCAAGCTCTCTCGCGAACTATCAAAGCGCGATACGGGACGGACTCTTTACATCTTGGATGAGCCCACCACGGGCCTGCATTTTGAAGACGTGCGCAAATTGGTCGATCTGCTTCAGGTTTTGGCCGACAACGGCAACACGGTGGTCGTAATCGAGCACCAGCTCGATGTGATCAAGTGTTCTGACTGGGTGATTGACCTGGGGCCCGAAGGTGGTCGTGCTGGAGGGCGGATTGTCGCTGCAGGACCGCCCGAGACTATAGTCCAGAATCGGCAAAGCATTACTGGTGAGTTTCTTCGCCCTTATTTATCGTAAGACAATATAGATTCGGCAACTTTGAGGAGCACCATGCGGACCATCTTAATACTCATGTTTTTTGTTTTATCGGGATCTGTGGTGGCTGAGCCTTGGATGGCCAGTCGGTTTGCGCAGAACTGTGCCGCCTGTCACGCTCCCGGGCGAGTGAACGTGCCCTCTAAAGAGCGGCGTTGCACGCTGTCTTGTCAGGGTTGTCACACGAACCCCAGTGGCGGTGGCCTGCGCAACTTTTACGGCAAGTGGAACACGGAGCGCTGGCTGCGCAACAGTTACGTCAAAAGCTATCGCATGAATAAACCACGCCCTGATGTGACCGATGAGCAACAGTACACGGACGAGAAGCTCAGGGCCTTTGTAAGTAAAAACCAAGGGAGCAAACTCTATCATCGGGCGGTGGAAGAAGGCTTTCGCTTACGCGAAACCGCTCGGGAACTGCCCGAGTCGGCGTACGATCGTCGCTCAACCCAAGAGAGCAAAGTGGTGGGCAATCTGGACCATGCTCGACTTCGAATTCCAGATGATGATCCTTGGCGCCTGCGTCGCCGCTTCCCCTTGAATGCGGGTCTTGATTTTCGCTATTTCTATCTGGATCAGGAAGTCGGATCCGTGAAAACAAAGTCCTCTTTCCCGATGGCCACAGACCTTGCCGTGTCGGCTGAGCCCTTCAATGGAGCGAGTTTGGTCGTGGAATCTCGCTTTATGAATTCGCCCACGCACAAGACCTGGGACGAAGGATTCACGACGGAATCTCAGCTGCGTTCGGCCTACGTTTTGGTCGACGATTTGCCTTACAACTCATTTGTTCAATACGGGCTTTATCGACCCATGTTTGGGCATTACTCACCTGATCATATGAGTCTTTTTGCTTATGCCACCGGTCTCAATCAACGATCAGTTTTCAAAGCGGCTTCTGTGGGGTTGGCCCCTAACGTGCCGTTTTTGAACTTGCACTACATTCAACCGTTTTCTAACGCTAGCGACACCAGCCGCAATTGGGCGCAGGACCAGGGTTATGTGATTAACCTAGGGGCTCGCTGGGTCACTATGGGACTCTTTCTTACGGCCTCCTACTGGCACACTGAGGCCGACAACCGACCGCGCAATGGGGTCATCATTGATAGAACGATGATCAACGCGACCGGTGGGGGAACGATTTGGCGATACACGATGGTCTGGGATTACACGACGGTCGAAAAAAACCAGCTGAATATCCGTAAGGACAAAGGCGCTGTAATGACGGTCGAAAACCGCCTGCGCGTTTGGAAGGAGACCTACGTAAAGGCCACCTATGAGCTGCTGAACACCTCTCTTAGTCTGACCGATGGAAAGTCCACCCAGACGACCGTGGGGGCCCATTTCTTCCCCATTTCGGGGGTCGAGGCTGACGTCAGTTACAAGACGCTCTCGCAGGATAGCGCCGGGACTAAGACTGACACCAAGGCACTCTTGGCCCAGCTGCACCTGTTCTTCTAGCTGGTCCCGAGTCAGTCTGAGACTCGGCTGATAATTCTTCGTCTCTTAGTGAGAAGTTGCCGTCGAATGGTCAAGATTCAGACGGGCTAGACCGATACATTTCATAGAGAGTGTGGTGCTCTTTCGCGAGGTTAGAACTTAGTGGCATGGGATGACATTCCAGATTGGTCCCTCGGAGTCGCCGAAGATCTTTTGGCGACGGTAAAATCCAAGGATCCATTTACCTTTTTCCACTGCTGTCGGGTCGGACGGCGGTCTCGCAAAATGGCCAAGGCCATGGGGCTCAATGAATTCGAACAGTCAGTGATTGAGTACGCGGGTCTTTTTCATGACATCGGTAAGGCCAAAATTCCCACTGAAATTCTAGTGAAGCCGGGTCGCCTGGATCCTAAGGAAATTGAAGTCATGAAGTCTCACCCCGAGTTAAGTGCGAAGATGATTCAGCATTTAGATCATGTTCCATTCTTTCGCTTCATGCTTCCTGGAGTTCGCTATCATCATGAAAAGATTGAGGGCACGGGTTATCCCAATTCCCTGCAGGGAGACTCAATTCCGCTTTTTGCCCGGGTTATTGCCATCGTCGACAGTTTTGATGCTATGACTCACGCGCGTCCTTACCGAAATGCTTTGGCCGAAGAGAAAGCGATTCGTGAGCTCAAAGATTTCTCTGGTCGACAATTCGATGCTCGATTGGTGGAGTATTTCTTAGATGTCATTCCGCACATCAAGAAAGAAGAAGAGCGCGGAGAGCACAACGAGGAAGTTGTGGTCTCACTCCTTATGAAGAAATCGGCCTAAGGTTCCCCAAGCCAAGTCAATACATCGGGAGTGTGATAACTGAGGATCATTCGTGCGCCCGCCCGCCGAATGGAATGAAGTATCTCTAAAACAGCGGCCTTTTCATTCAGCCAACCGGCCTGAGCAGCGGCCTTAACCATGGCGTACTCACCGCTGACATTGTAAGCCGCAATCGGTAAGTCAAAGTCGCGGGCCAAATCGGCAATCACATCCAAATAAGCGAGAGCCGGCTTGACCATAAGAATATCGGCGCCCTCGCCGCGGTCCAAGCGCGCTTCGCGTTTAGCCTCTATGCGATTGCGCGGGTCCATCTGATAGGTCTTCTTATCCCCGGATTTGGGGGCGCTACCAAGGGCGTCTCGAAATGGGCCATAGAAGGCCGATGCATATTTGGCCGTGTAAGAAATAATCCCCGTCTGTTGGAAGCCGGCTTCATCTAACTTTTCGCGAATCCAGCCGACCCTCCCATCCATCATATCGGATGGGCCGACGAAGTCGGCGCCGGCCTGGGCATGAGTTAAGGCTTGTTCGGCCAAAACCAACAGAGTTTCGTCGTTGAGAATGATTCCATTTTTTACTAAACCGTCGTGGCCATCGGAGGAGTACGGGTCCAGTGCGACGTCGGTGATCACTGTCAGATCGGGATAATGCTTTTTGAGCTCCCTGACCACTCGGGGGACGAGTCCGTCTGGATTGACGGCTTCTCGCGCTTTTGAGTCCTTCAGTTTGTCGTCAATAGCGGGGAAGAGGGCAATGGCCTTTAGGCCTTTCGATTGCCACCGACCACACTCTTCAATCAGTAGGTCCGCGGATAAACGCGCACATCCTGGAAGCGAAGCAATCGGATCTCGCTGGCCTTGGCCCTCTTTAATAAATACGGGCCAGATCAATTGATCAGCGGAAAGTTCGGTCTCTTGCACAAGGCTTCGAATGGTCCCCGATTTACGTAGGCGTCTGGGGCGCTCAAACATTTTCATTTTGAACTCCAAAACTGTGGCAGATCGAGGCCACATTCAAGCAAAGCTTGGGTAAGGGCCAAAAGGGGAATCCCCTGGATCGAACTTGGATCTTTCGAGTCGATGGAATCGACAAGAGCCATGCCCGCTCGCTCCATCTTATAACTACCGGCGCAATCAAAGGGACGATCTTGCTCCAGATAAGACTGGATATCAGCATCACTCAATTCCCTAAGTTTTATCGTCGTCACATCGGTGTAGACCTGAGAGTGAAGTGGGCTTTCCACCGCGAGGGAAGAGATAAGCCTATGGGATTTTCCCTGCATCTGCTTCAACTGATGAAAGGCGGCGTCTTTGTTGCCGGGCTTCGAGAAAATTTGGTTCTCAAATTCCAAGACTTGGTCGCCGCCCAAAATAAGGGCATTTTGTATTGTCGATTTGATCGAGGCCGCCTTTTCCTTGGCTAGAAACTGGCTCAATTCAAAAGCCTTGGTGGGGCCGTCCTTCTTGAGGGCTTCTTCGTCCACGCGCGGGGCCACGGCCCGAAAGTGAATGCCAAACGCTGAGAGCTGCGCCTGACGATAGGGAGATGTGGACGCCAAGATTATTTCCATATTCAAACCGTAATCAAAAAGCCAGAGCGTGTCAAAATTCATCTTTTGACCACTCCCCAGGAGCGTGACAACTTGAGATCATGTACGTCCATGATCTGGATCCGTTTGCCATCCAATTCACCGAGACCTTTGGGGTTCGATGGTATGGCCTAGCCTATTTGGCCGGATTCGTATTCGGCTACTACGCCATTTTGCGAAAGGCGAAAAAGTGCGCCTCTCAGCTAAAACCCGATATGGTGGCCGACTTCATTACCTATCTTGCAATCGGCGTTTTGGCCGGTGGCCGCATCGGCTACGTTTTGTTTTATTCACCTGATTTGCTGACGAGTATGGATGGACACTTTCCCTACTGGGGAGTGCTTAAGGTCAACGAGGGTGGGATGGCCAGCCACGGGGGAATTATCGGCGTGATGCTGGTGTGCCTATGGTACGCCCGCAAATATAAGTTTTCGTTTTCTCACTGTTTGGATTTAACTGTTTTTGGTGGAAGCCTTGGTTTTTGCTTTGGGCGCATCGCCAATTTTATCAACGGCGAACTTTTTGGTCGAGAAGCGCCGGCCGGGTTGAGTTGGGCGGTTAAATTTCCTACTGAGATTTATCTTTGGATGCAAAAAGATTTTGGGCGTATGAAGTCATTGGCCCCGGTGATGGACTCGGTAAAAACGGTTCACGGCGCGAATGGAGCTTACGAGGTCACGCCTAGCCTTTGGGAGACCTGGCTGAATAATTACGGTCCCGATCCGATAGCGCAACAGCGGGTGCGCGAAATCGTGGACGTGATTATCGCCCAAATTCAAAGTGGCAATGAAGTCGTGAAAGCAGCTATTGAGCCGATACTGACTCCTCGATACCCTTCGCAATTGATTCAGTCGGTGCTTGAAGGTCTTCTCGTTTTCTTAGTTCTGTGTTGGATCTGGCGAAAGCCCCAAAAGCCCGGTGTGGTGGGGGGCTGGTTCGGCGTGCTGTACTGTTTGGCGCGAATTGCGGGTGAACAATTTAGAATGCCTGATGCGCATCTCGGATTTCAGTGGCTGGGCCTGACTCGCGGACAGTGGCTGAGCGTGGTTTTCTTGAGTTTCTCTGTAGCTTACCTTGTTTTCGCCTATCGACGAAATGCGGAAAAGATCTGACCCCAACTGCTCAGTTTAACTATGGACTGTCTCAAAATTAGACGAAAAATCGGCTCAGAATGAGTCATTTGAGGCATCATCTTTGCTTTGTTTGATCCAGATGATGATGGGAAAAGGAAAGCTCGTCTTATTGGCTCTGGCCTTACTCTTGTGGCTCGGGGCGCCCCGCAAAGCTTCGGCTCAGTTTTTTGGCAATATTGGATTTTCAAAAACCTATCTACTTGATCCTGAATTTTGGAAGACCCAGCCTCCCAAAACGGTGAAGGTAGACCCGTTCACCCGTCGAATTTATTGGTTCGATCAGGACGCCGGACAGGTGAAGTCAGCTCCTTACGATCAGTTGAATGAGATTTTTTCTCCCAAGAATGGCAATGCCAACCCTCCAGGTGTGGTGAATCAGCCACCGGTCCCCAAGGGGAAGGATCCAAGACCCTACGCTGACGACACGCTGGATGGGCATCGTTGTGAGAATCCGGTGGATCGGCGCGATGCTCAGCATATGCTTAAGGCCACCGCCCAACTCGATTTAGGTGGTGAAGCGAAGTGCACGGCGTTTCGAACCTCAGCGGGGACCATCATGACCAACGCTCACTGTGCCGCGAAGGTGGTCAATGGCGAGCACTGTTATCCTCAGCGAAGCGAGTACCAAATGTCAGCGAGAATGATGAGATGTGCGAACAATGCCATGCGAACCGCCATGGTGGGCACTTTACGCCGAAGAGTGGAAGTGAAATTTGTTATCAATGGAGAGCCGATTCGTGTGCGTTGCACAAGCCTTGTGGCCGGCAATGCGGAGTTGGACTACGCCGCCTTTGACTGCCCCGGAATGGATGATCGAATTCCAGTTGTGAAGATTTCCGAAGCCGGAGTTCATGAAGACGAACAATTGACCATTGCGACCTGGGACTTTGGTGATCAGCGAGGTCGCGGTGGTCCCAAACGCAAACTTCGAACGGGTCGTCTTACGGGCCGGGATCGTCGGAATTATGAGGCCTCGATGGGCTCGCAGGCCGGCAACTCGGGCAGCGCGATTTTCAATCCGTCCCACGAAGTGGTCGGCTTAAATTGGGGTGCGACGATTGGATCTTCTGAGGCTGAGATTCGCGCCTACGAACAAGCGCGGGAGATGGGATTGAACCCACAAAAGCCTGCGAATTTTCATTTGTTCAAAGATATTATGGCCGATATGCGATCTCGTTTTCCCGGTCCCGCGGATGAGATCACGCGGGCCTCGAACGGATCGGGCCTGCAATGCCGTTCTGAAGAAAAACGCCAGCGGCAAGGCTATTACGGCATTCCAGCCAGCAGTGTGGTTCGCTAGCTCAAGCAAAACTTGCCAATGTTTTTGAGCCGTGTTCAAACCATTCCATGAAATATCATTACGTACTTCTGATCTTGCTGTGGGGATTTTCCTCCTCGGTTTTTGCGCGAGATAAAATTACCGTGGCGTCCGTTCAGTACGCCATAAAAGGGAATCAGTCTTTCGAGTCCTTCACTCAGCGGGTGTCGGAATTCATCAAGAAAGCCAAGGCCAAGAAGGCGGATGTGATTGTGTTCCCGGAGTACTTGATCTTGGATCAGTGGCCCCTCGATTCGAAAGAATCTGAAAAATCCGTCGTGGCGAAAATCAGCCAGGATTCCTCGGTGCGATGGATCGAGCGGTTAAAGGAATGGTCGAAGAAGAATCAAATGGTGATCATTGGCGGCACTCTTCCTCGCGCCACAGCGGATGGAAAATTTCTAAGCAGTGCTCCGATTGTCTTCCCGGTCGGGCGGGTGGAGTACCAGGACAAGATATTCTTTACGCCTTGGGAGAAGGAGTTGGAAATGGTCCGTGGTAACGAACTCCGTCGGCTGGAG
>JBFWON010000075.1:0-21581 GCA_050250515.1 Bdellovibrionales bacterium
AACGAGCGATTGCGGCCGAGGGCAATGAGGTCGCCGTTCCTGATCAAGTTCTGGCGGAATCTTATCAAGTCCTAGGGGATGCCCTACTAAAACAAGATAAGGGTCTGGCTGCGGTCGAGTCTTTTCAAAAATTGCTGGAGCGGTTTGAGGAGAAAATGCCATTGGCGAGCGTTCGCTTCAAAACCGGTGAGATTCTCTTCGATCGGGGTGACTTTAAAGGTGCCTCCGAAGTGTGGCGCCGTCTCGAGGGGACGGAGAACGACTTGCTTTGGAAAATCGGCAAGGAAAAGTTGGAAAACAGTCAATGGAGTGGGGATTACAAAAAGTATATCAATCGAATCCCGGCTATGACCGCTCAGAACAAGAAGGAGACGAAAAAGTGATCTTCAGCGTGGATGCTAAGATGAAAAAGATCTTTGAAGTGGCCGAAAGCATTGCGACAAGCCGAGCATCGGTCTTGATTACGGGTGAGAGTGGTTGCGGTAAGGAGCTTTTAGCCCGCTATATCCATGCTCGAAGTCCCCGGGCTTTGAAAAGGTTCGTGGCCATCAACTGCGCCGCCGTTCCGGAAGGGCTTCTGGAGAGCGAACTTTTTGGTTACGAAAAAGGAGCCTTTACAGGGGCTGATCAACGAAAGGTCGGCAAGTTCGAGCTGGCGAATGACAGCACTTTTCTTCTGGATGAAATCAGCGAAATGCCGCTTCCCCTTCAGGCTAAGATTTTACGTGTTCTGCAAGAAGGCGAAATCGAGAGACTCGGAGGCTCGGGCCCCATCCGCATTAATGTTCGAATTGTTGCCACAACCAACCGAAGCCTCGAAGAAATGGTGAAAGAAGGTACTTTTAGAGAGGATTTGTACTATCGCCTCAATGTTATTCCACTGAAAATTCCGCCACTTCGGCAAAGACAAAGTGACATCGAGTATCTGGCGCGGCATTTCGTGGAGGTCTCCTGTACTGAAAACACTCTCGCGATGAAGACTTTGGGAGCGGCCGCCCTGGTGACACTCAAGGGTTATCGGTGGCCGGGCAATGTTCGCGAACTACAAAATGTAATCGAACGATCTGTACTCTTGTGTCCTGAGACTGAGATTGGAGCCGATCATATTCTTCTGCCAGATGGTGAGAAGATCGGGGCCCTTGATGAAAATCTGGCGCCCGGCATGACCGTGAGTGAGGCGGAGCGGCTCTTGATTCTAAAGACTCTCGAATTCACTGAACAAAATCGTACTCGTGCGGCGGAATTGTTGGGAATTAGTATCAGAACTTTGCGAAATAAGCTGCACGAATATCAAGGAGTAAGAAATGAAGCCGATCTTTGATCGAACGACGGACGCATTGGCCGCGAGCCTAAAGCTCCGCTCGCTCCGCCACAACGTTGCGACGAGTAACATCGCCAATGCAGAGACTCCGGGCTACAAGGCGAAAGTGGTCGACTTTGAAGAGGCTCTCTCCCGAGCTATTGATCTTGAGGGGGCGACGGCGCAGTCCGCAAGTTCGGCAGAGCATTTTGCAATCGGACCCGGTGCCATCTCTAGAGCGAGGGCGGATGTCTATGACAATCCCGAAGCCAATGTGACCAATGACCAAAACACCGTAGATCTGGAAAAGGAAATGGCCACCATGCAGGAGAATTCCATCCTCTATAAGGCGGCCCTGCAAATGATTAACAAAAAGCTGGGTTCACTTCGCTACGCCGTTACTGAGGGAGGTCGATAATGGATTTTTCGACAGGCCTTAGGATTTCGGCCTCTGGACTTTCGGCGCAGAGACTGCGCATGAACACGATTGCGAGCAACATCGCCAACATCAACACGACTAGAGCCCCGGAAGGTGGTCCCTACCGGCGCAAGGATGTGGTGTTTGAGTCGATGCCAGATGCGCGCAATTTTGGCGAAATGGTGACCATGCCACCGAATGACAACTTACAACGTGTGCAGGTGACGGATGTGCATGTCGACGAAAAAGCGGTCGATCTGCGATATGATCCAGACCATCCGGACGCCAATCCTGAAGGGTATGTGGCCTATCCAAAGATCAACCTGATGGAAGAGATGGCCAACATGATACAGGCCACTCGAAGCTACGAGGCCAATGTCTCGGCTATTCAGGCTTCTAAGGATATGGCCTTAGGTGCATTAGATATAGGAAGATAGATTTTTCCTCTAGGGTAGGAAAAAAGGTTCTGCTAAACTTTAGAAGTAGGGGTTTGAAGCCATGGACGGTTTGACCATCTCAAATTTAGATAATCTGGTAGAGCGCGGCCAGACATTTAAGGAAATTCGCAACTCCAAGGCGGCCATTCCAAATCCGTCGGCGGAGTTTCGCCAAGAGGGAAACAAAACCTTCGCGGACACTCTTAAAGAGGCCGTTGGTAGCGTCAATCAAATGCAAAAAGAGGCGGACGTAAAGGCACAGGAACTTGCCACCGGCAAGGCTAAGGATATTTCGGAAGTGATGATCACGGCCGAGAAAGCCGACATCGCCCTAAAATTGATGGTCCAGGTTCGAAATAAAATAATTGAAGCCTATCAAGATATTATGAAGATGCAGGTGTAGCTGATTTATGAATACTTTGCTCAGCCATCTAATTGTCCAGTTTCGGCAGTTCTATAAGAACTTAACGCCTATCAAGCGCCTATCGATGATGGCCGCGTCAGTGGTCGCGTTGATCGGTGCCGGCATGGTCATCGTCATGCTCACGGGTAGCGATAGCGCCGTTCTTTTTTCCAATGTGGCGCCCGATCAGTTGCCCCAGATTGTCGATCAACTGCAAAAACGAGGCGTGCCATTCAAGCTCGCCAATGATGGCAATACCATCTTGATTGCTAAGGACCTTTTGCATAGTACGCAGATGGCCATTATGACCGAGTTGGGTGGGGCCAAGGTCGGCCAAATTGGTCTCGAGCTTTTCGAGAAGCAAGACTTTGGCACGACCTCGTATGCTCAGCGGATCAACTACCAAAGAGCTTTACAAGGCGAACTGATGAGGTCCATTAACACCTTGTCTGCGGTCAAACAATCCAAGGTGATCTTAGCCTTGCCAGCTAAGAAAACCTTTTTAGAAGAGGGCGGGCAACCGTCCGCATCGGTGGTCGTAGAACTCCACCCAGGCAAAACTTTGTCGAGTGATCAGGTCAGAGGTATCACGTATCTTGTATCCAGTTCCGTGGAAAACTTAGATCCCGACAAAGTCACCGTTGTCGACGCTCGCGGAAAGGTTTTAAGCAAGCAGCACGGGGGCGACGCCGGGATGACCTCCGACCTCATGGACCTCAAACGAAAGATGGAAGAGGGACTGGAGCGCCGAATTGAAGACGTTCTTGGTAAAGTCGTGGGCACGGGTAAGGTGATTGCCCGAGTCGACGCCACTCTCAACCCCAGGTCCAGTGTGATGACCGAGGAAGAAGTGAATGCCGACGCGGCCGCCCTAAAATCGCAGCAAACCGAAGAAGAACTGCTCGATGGAGCCCGCACGAACCCGACTGGAATTCCAGGGACGCGCGCCAATCTGCCAGGTGCCGAAGACACGGGCTCTGTTGGATTTCGACAGAACGTAAGGAAAGAGCTTAAGACTTCCAACTTCGAAATTCCAAAGACGGTCCGCAATGTCAAAGAATCGGCCGGCACTATTGAGCGGATCTCGGTCGCGGTCCTGGTGGACGGTGTCTTTAAGCCGGTAACGGACAAAGACGGTGTGACAAAGGACGAATGGTCTCCTCGGTCCAAAGAGGAAATGAAAAAACTGGAAACGATTATCAAAGGCGCAGTTGGTTTTACAGCGAACCGGGGCGATTCGGTCACGGTAGAGAACATCGCCTTTCAGCAAGAGGATTTTTCAGAGGCCGAGCAACTTCTCACCACCCTGGAAAGAAAGAAACTTCTCCACTCACTCATCAAATGGACCATCTTAAGCTTGAGTCTAGGACTTTTCTTCTTCTTAGTGGTCCGACCCTTCATGCGATGGATTACGGACAGTTTTCAAGATTCAGTTGATGACATGCTTCCCAAAACAATTGAGGAGCTTGAGGAACTTCAGTCCGTTGACAACTCACTCCCCGGCATGAGCGGTGCTCTGCCTGTGCTGGAAGAATCGCTCGATCCAGATAAGGCGGAGAGTGAGCTTCTTAAGGAACGCATCATGAATCTAATGGAGTTGGACAATGAGAAAGCAGCCAGTGCCTTTGGTCTTTGGCTGACTAGGAGAGATTTGTGAGCACCACAAAGCTTCAAAGACTTGAAAATGTAAAATACGAACAACTTAGGGGCGTAGAGAAAGCCGCGATCCTAATCAATTACCTCGGTCCTGATGCGGCCAAGAAGCTTTTTCGTTTTGCCGATGACGGAGACATTCGAAAGCTATTAGGGATCATGCAAAAGTATCGGATTGTTCCAGTCGAAGTCACCAAACGAGTCCTGGAAGAATATTACGAAATGTTAAGCGAAGCGAGCGAATACATTTTCTCAGAGCGCGCAATGGCGAAGGAAACAGTAGTGGATGCGGTGGGTGAAGAACGCGCGCGGGGAATTCTTGGTCACTTGTCGGCGGCCTCCCCGGCGGCGCGCAATCTCGAATCATTGGAGCTCGTGGATGCCAAGTCACTCTCCAACTTCTTGATCAATGAGCACCCGCAGACCATTGCGGTCATTCTGGCGCACCTTGAGCCGGAGAAAAAAGGTGAGGTCCTAAAGCGTCTGCCTGAGTCTTTGCAGGCCGAAGTTGTGCTACGTCTTAGCAATCTTGAGCATGTGGCGCCGGAGTTAATAGCTGAAGTGGACCGAGTTCTCAAGCAGGAGCTCTCCACTCTAGGCACAGTGGAACAAGCTTCGCTGGGCGGAGTTCAACCCGTGGCTGAGATGTTGAACGTAATGGACAAGAATACTGAGACGGCGATCATGTCCAGGATTGAAGAAAAAGACCCCATTCTGGCCGAAGAAATTCGCAAGTTGATGTTTGTCTTCGAAGATATTGTCAAAATTGACGACAAAGGAATTCAGACGCTTCTTAAAGAAGTGGCCAATGATAAACTTCTTCTGGCCCTTAAAACGGCGAACGAAGAAATTAGGGCTAAAATCTTTAAGAACATTTCTCAGCGTGCGGCGAAACTCTTGCAAGATGATTTGGGCAACATGGGACCAGCTCGCTTGTCTGATGTGGAGTCGGCGCAGGTCGAAATTGTTAACGTTGCTCGTCGACTTGAACAGGAAGGCAAGATTCTCATTGCTCGTGGCGGATCTGAAGATGCACTTGTCTAATATGGGGCTGAACGATGCCACTTGATAAGGCGATCATTAAAGCGGGAAATGCCGGTCAGACGACCTACGAATACAAACCGAAAGAAATTTCTTTGGATGCTTCGGCAATGGCTAAGTCCTTTGTCGATGAGGACGCCTTTCGTCTCAAAGACTTCCATGTGTCCGACTTAGTAGCCCAGCAAGCGGGTATTTCCCAGCTGAAGGATGAAGCTCAGCGGGACAAGATCAATGCTGAAGTTCTAAATCAGATGAAGGAAATCCAAGAGCAAGCCTATAAAGAAGGACACGAGCTTGGACTGATCGAAGGACGTGAGCAGGCCTTTCAGGAAGCCAAGGCGGAGATGCAGTCGAATTTAGCCAGTTTGCAGTCGGCTTTAAAAGAGATCGAGAATTTAAAGACCGGATTGCTAATCGACAATGAAGAAGAAATAGTGAAGCTTGTCTTCGAAATTTCCAAACGACTGGTTCTCAAAGACCTTGAGGAAAATCGTGAGGCCGTGGTCAATGTACTAAAATCGGTGATTGGTGATCTGCAAGGCGATGAGAAAATTACCATTCGACTATCAGCCGATGATCTCTACTTTATTGAAACACTGAAAGATAAGGTGGACAGCCCCTTTGATCTGTCCGACCGAGTGCGCCTGATCACCGACGAAAAAATTAAGCCTGGTGGGTGCCTGATTGAATCTGAGTACGGCACCGTCGACGCCACTATAGAAGAGCGCTTGGCCCGGGCTTGGCAGACATTAGCGGATAGGGTTCCACAGAAACTGGACAAAAAGTCGAGTGAGTCATGACGACCCTGAATTTTCAAAAGTACGGAAAGGCTCTTAAAACGGCCCAGCTCACGCGGGACATTGGCAAGGTCACTCATGTGACCGGCTTTCTTATTAGTGGATTTATTCCTGAGGTCTCCGTTGGTAGCGTTTGCGAGATCTTTACCCACTCGGGGGCGACAAGCTTTCTGGCTGAGGTCGTCGGTTTTCGTGATCGAGAAGTGCTGCTGATGCCTCTTGGTGAAATGCGAGGGATTGGACTTAATTCTTCAATACTTGTTAGAAGAACTTCAGCGGCCCTGGCCGTGGGTGACGCCCTATTGGGCCGCGTGATCAACGGCTTAGGTGAGCCTATCGACGGCAAAGGAAAAATGTTTCTGCAGGATGAATTTCCTCTCTACAATGAATCCGTCAATCCTTTAGAGCGGCCTCCAATCCGTGAACCCCTCAGTCTTGGTATTCGGGCCATTGATTCGCTGGTCACGCTCGGCAAAGGCCAACGGGTCGGAATCATGGCGGGCTCTGGCGTTGGAAAATCAGTTCTGATGGGAATGATGGCTCGCAATTCCAAGGCCGATGTGAACGTGATCGCCATGGTCGGTGAGCGGGGCCGTGAGGTGCGTGAATTTGTCGAACACACTCTTGGCGAAGAGGGTCTAAAGAGATCGGTCTTAGTGGTGGCGACTAGTGATCAAAGCGCCCTTCTTCGGACTCGCGCGGCCTTTGTCGCTACGACCATTGCGGAATACTTTTGCGGTCAAGGTAAAGACGTTTTACTAATTATGGATTCTGTCACCCGATTCGCTATGGCCCAGCGGGAAATTGGTTTGAGCGTTGGCGAGCCACCGGCCACAAAAGGCTACACACCGAGTGCCTTTGCGCTTTTACCTAAGCTCCTCGAGAGAGCTGGCAATATCGGAAAGCATGGCAGCATCACTGGACTGTATACGGTTTTAGTCGAGGGAGATGACTTCAATGACCCGGTGGCGGACTCAGTTCGCTCCATCGTCGATGGTCATATTGTTCTCACCAGACAGTTGGCTCAAAAGGGCCACTATCCGGCCATTGATATCCTGCAAAGTACCTCTCGAATTATGCGCAACGTGGTCACTCCGGAACATACGAAGAAAGCTCAAATGGTCCGTGAGATGTTGGCGGTCTACCGTGAGGCAGAAGACTTGATCAATATCGGCGCCTATAAGTCGGGATCCAACGCTAAAATCGACGATGCCATTCGTTTGTCCGAGCCGATCGAACTTCTACTCAAGCAAGAAGTCGGCGAATCATCCGATTTTGAAATGGCCGAGCGAGCCCTCGAGGAGTTGGGCTGATGGGGTTTCGATTTGGTCTGTCCTCGGTCTTGAAACATCGTCAGCGGCTGGAGGACATCGCTCAAAGGGAGTATGCCGAGGCTCAGCAAGCGGTGGATGAAATTCTTAGTCAGATTGAGGCTATGTATCGTGAAATAGACGAGACGCGCGCGGCTATTTTTTCAGCTCAACAATCTGGCCGCACGCGAGATCTACAAGTCATTCACCAAATGGAGGCTTTCATAGACGGTCAAAAAATACGGATTGAAAGAACTCGCCTTCGCGCCCGGGAGTTGCTGATGACCGCTGAGGAAAAATTGGAAGCCCTGATCACGGCGGCGCGCGAAAAGAAAATTCTAATGAAATTGAAGGACCGAAAATTTGAGGAATACAAGGCCTGGATGAATCGGCTAGAGGCCAAAGCATTGGACGACATGACTATGACCCGAACCGCACGGGGGCGAAAATGAGTGACTACAGACAGTTTTTTAAGAAGGCCAAAGAAGTGCGCAAAGACGATGTGGCCATTCAGCGACCACGCATAAAGAAAAAAAGAACGCGACGACCCTCCCAACCGTTCCCACTCACGGCCGCTCTAGTTCTGTCTGGAACGCTGGCAGGACTCGGCTTTTATCTGGCGATGCCCGAGAAAGTGGAAGAGTTATTTTCAAAGATTGAGATCCATGCGGTTGGGTTGGCCGGTGCCGAGGAGAAAAAGACGGCAGAAAAGAACACCTCCAAAAATCCGGGAACGGCAAAACCTGCCGCTGCGACCGAGGCCAAGGGCAATCCGGATGAGGGTCATCTCTCAAGCGAAGAGTTAAGTCATTACGGAAAGTTACGCCAAAGAAAAGAAGAGCTAGACCTGCGTGAAAAAGAGCTCAGTCAGTTGGAAGAGGAATTGCAAAGACAAAAAGTCGAGCTCGACCGCAGAATCCAACAGTTGGAAGCTTTGCGCGGAGAAATTGCGCAGATACTGAAGGAGCGGGTCGAGGTGGATCAAGAAAAGGTGGGAAAATTGGTCGACTTCTATAGCAACATGAAACCCAAGCAAGCCGCGGAAATCATCGGCTCGCTCAATGAAGATCTGGCGGTTGAAGTGTTGGCGCGAATGAAGAAGAAGAACGCGGCCGAAATTATGAATTTGTTGTCGCCAGAGAAGGCTAAAGTCTTGTCTGAGAAGTACACGGGATATCGGCGCAACCACGAAGATAAAGGATAGAATTAAGAAATGATTGCGGGGCTGGGGAATTTCAATTTCTTGATGGGGACCAAAGGTCGCCAGGGATCGGAGGGAGCCGAGGCAGACGCGTCGGCCGCTGACGGTCAAGCCAGCCCATTCGCTGAACTCCTAGGACAAGAGCAAGAGACCAATCCTCAAGCGAGCGAACTGGTTCCACCCGCCAGCAATCCCGGTTTGGGAGGACTTCCCCCTATGGCTGAGCGATTAGCTCCCGTCGGGGTACCATCGCCGGCGGGGACTGGCCTGGCCAAGGCCACTCCGATGGTGGAAAACATGGACTCAGTCGACTTGCTAACCAAGCGGGTCGTGTGGAGTGAATTTCTTCGCAAGATGAAAGATGATCTTGGCATTACGGCCGAAGACGTCCTGCAAGCCTTTCAATCGCTTTCTGATGAGGATCTGGCGAAGCCACCGGCCGAGTCAGTAGATAAGCTGGTCCTGGCGATGGGTCTGACTCCTCAGGATTCTCAGATCGCCAAAATTCATTTTCAAGAGTTAATTCAGAAGACGCAACCGCGCTCATTGGGTGAGGAGCTGCGAAAAAATGGCGGCCAGATTCAATTGACCTTGATGAGTCAACGTGATTTGAATCGCAAAAAAATGGCCACTGCCGTTGACCGAATGAACGAAAACTTCTTTCCAAAAAACCGGGTTCCTGTTGAGCAAATGCGCCTACCCAAGGTTCAAGAAAACGGCGAGGGCACTGAAAGCGCCGTCGCCCCAGCCGTCACCGATAATTTTCAGGACATGGCTGTGGCGACTGAGACCCTTGAGAGTACCGATACATCGGCTCTTCCAGCTAGAGCTAGCGAATCAAAAGGTGCTTTTGAGATTCCTCAAGAATTGCAGGCAACCGATACTAAGACTCCGGCCCCTGACGCCGATGCTGTGTTAAAGAAGTTCACGGCGGGCCAAGCTCCTCTTCCTCAGTCAATCAGTGCGGGTGGGAGTTCCATGCCCACGTTGGAGACTGAGGCCGCTCCAAAAACTTCTGTACCGAGCCGTCTGTCGGAGTCCGTTCCAATGGCGCCAACTGGACTTTTTACGGATTCAGCGAACCTAGGGAACTCCAGTAGCGATGGTGACGACGATGATTACACCTCGGATGCTTCCTATTTAACTAGCGGGGCCGGCATTGGTAAGGATGCTGCGGGTCTTAAGGGTGCCGGTCAAGAATTCCGCGCGACAATGAATCAGGCGGGCCAACCGATGGCGGTTCAAGACCTCGTCCAAAACGCGCAGGTCATGGTCCGCGATGGCGGTGGAGAAATGAAGGTCACTCTCAAGCCAGAAGGTTTGGGCGAGGTGGCGATGAAAGTGAGTGTCGAGCACGGAAAAGTGAACGTGCAGATGATCACCGAGAGCGACGAAGCTAAAAAATTGATTGAGCGCCAGTTGGGCGATCTAAAGGCGCAGCTCGGACATAACAATTTGCAACTGGAAGGCATTAAAATCGATACGGCCACGGACCTCGGTAAGCAGTTGCAACAGCAGTATCAGGATGCCCAGAGAAATATGGCGCAGCAAACTCTGGAGCAATATCGACAGGACCATCAAGGATGGCGTCGAAGTTTTTATGAGGCGCCGACCTTGAAATCTTACAAAGGGCAGTTTGAGGCTCCTCGAGACGTACAGGCGCCGAGTGGTTCAAGCCGTAGAATGGGATCTCGCCGATTGGATTTGGTGGCCTAGTATGAGGGGGCAATAGAATGTTAGGTGTAAAAACGGGAACTCAGACTTGGTCCAACTCGGTTCAGCGAACCGATTTTAAATCCGACGGCAACCAAACGATTAGCGCCACAGATCGACAAAAGCACCTCCAAGATGAAAATATTGGTGAGATCCTTAATAAAGTCGCCGATCCCAATTACGTCGACGAGTCCAAGAAGATGCGAACGGTGGGCAACAACCAGCTCAACAAAGATGCATTTATGTCGCTTCTTCTCACGCAAATGAAAAATCAAGATCCGACCAATCCGCTAAAAAGCCACGAAATGGCGGCCCAGCTGGCTCAGTTTACCTCTCTTGAAAAATTGCATAATATCAATGAGGCCATCGATGGCCTTCGTAAAGATCAACAGCCGGATCACAATTTTCAGGCCCTAAATTTTATCGGTAAGACGATTTCGACCGACAACAGTAAGATTTCTCGAGTCGAGCCCAATGCACAGCATGACATCCGCTTTGACCTCCCGAACGATGCACAAAAGCTCACCCTCAAAATCAAAGATGCGGCAGGTACTTTGATTCGAACCCTCGAGTTCAACAACATGAAGTCGGGCAAGAACGAGCTCAACTGGAATGGTCTGACCGACGATGGCCGACAAGCTCCCGTTGGTGAATACACGGCCGTCATTGATGCCATTGGATCTAATGGGCGAAAACTGGGAGTCGAGACTAAAACCGAAGGAGTCATCTCAGGTGTGAATTTTACGGCCAGGGGTCCCCAGCTCTTGATTGGTAAACAGATTGTCAATCTCTCAGAAGTGAAGTCGATTAGTGACCCAGGCCTTCAGCGAACTGCTGAAGATCTGCAGGTCCAACAGAACGTAAAGCCCAAGGCCGGTCCGATTCCGATCGTCAAAGCCGAAACCAAAGAAAATTCTGAAAAGGCTGAAAAGTTAGTGGGCGGCAATTTGAATGATGCGGCCATGGCGCAAGATTTCATTAACAAGTTGAATAAAGAAGGCGCCAAAGCGGGAGGCATGGGCTCGTGAAATCGGACGCACTTCTTCCATCGCGAATATCGCCCGCGACGGGTGTAGGAGGGCAAACCCCTTCGCTTCGTGGTCCTCGCGAGGACGGGAGTGCATTTCGAGAGGCCTTATCGACGGGACTTGAGCAAACGACGGGTCCGAGCACGGCGAATTCTCGGGCGATTGGTGGTTTGAAGTTTTCGAATCACGCGATTGATCGCATGCAAAGACGTGGAATTCGGTTTTCACCTGAGGACTTGGCCCGAATTGAGGGGGCGGTGGCGAAGGCCCACGCAAAAGGGGCCAAAGAATGTCTGCTCTTAAATGATCAGGCGGCGATGATTGTGAGTTTAAAAGATAATACGGTGGTGACGGTGATGGATAAGAATCAACTAAAGGAGAACGTTTTTACCAACATCGACTCAACTGTAGTGATTTAATAAAAGGGCTGGTCCTCTTTGAGGGGGCCCTCAATGTTAACGTAGAACATGGAGGTTCTATTATGGGAGTTCTTTCCTCTCTCTATACCGGTGTATCCGGTTTGGCTTCTCAAGGTGAAGCCTTAGGCGTTATTGGTGACAACATCGCCAACGCCAACACAACGGGATTTAAAGCATCCCGAGCCGAGTTCCAAGACATTGTCGCCAAGAGCCTTAAAGGTATTTTGGGCGGTAATCAGATTGGTCGTGGTGTGAAGATCGGGGCGGTCAATCCGATCCTCATCCAAGGTAACGTGGATGCGACAGAGAAAGTTACAGACCTCGCGATCGCGGGTGACGGTTACTATACGCTGAAAGGTTCCGATGGTGAATCTTTCACGCGCGATGGATCCTTTAAATTCGACAAAGAAGGCTTTCTAGTCACCAATGACTACCAGCGCGTCCAAGGATTTCAGGCGGACGACAAAGGTACCATTATTAATAAGCTAGGGGATATTCGATTTCCTCGTGCGCTAGTTCCCGCCAAGGCGACCAAAGAAATTCGTATGGATTTGAACTTGGATTCCCGGACGCAGAACCTGAAAGTATTTGATCCTAAAAAACCTTACGAAAGCTCACATTACTCGACTGGTATTGAGATGTACGATTCGCAGGGTAATAAGCATTTGATCAACATGTTTTTCACCAAAACGGCGGATCGTACCTGGAATTACTACGGAATGGTCGATGGTAAGGAGATCACCGGAGCTAAAGAAGATGAGTTGGCGCAAGTCGTGGGCGGTACAATCACCTTCACTGTCGATGGAAAACTCGATACTGAAACGCAAAGTCTTAATGCCTTCAACTTTAAAGGTGGAGCTCTCCAGGGCCAACAAATTAAAGTCGACTTTGGTGACTCGATTACGACCGACAAGGGTCAGGGAATAGACGGTACGAAACAGTACGGTAAAGAGTCGGACTTAATCACTTGGCGGCAAGATGGATCGGCCGCGGGTACGATCAACAACTTGTCGTTCAACGATGAAGGGGTTTTGACGGCGCTTTATTCAAACGGAGAAACACAGGATATCGCGCAGATCGCTCTGGCTAAGTTCGAAAATCCTGAGGCCATGTTCAAAGTCGGTAACAACCGATTGAAAGAAGCTCGTGATTCGGGCGCTCCTGCACTGGGAGCCCCGGGCCGCGCGGGTCGCGGAAAGATTTTCGCCAAATCTCTAGAGCGTTCGACGGTGGACTTGGCTTTGGAATTCGTGAACCTGATTCAAAATCAAAGAGGTTTCCAAGCGAACGCCAAGACGATCACCACGACCGATGAACTGCTCGGTGAAGTGATCAACTTGAAACGCTAATCGTAGTTGAACTCCCATAGAGTTGGGTTGGAAAGAGAGCCAACCCTTCTCTTTTAGCGGGAGGAAGCGATGTACATCATCGCGCCATTTCGAACGCGATCAATGACCCCTTGGACGATTCCTTCGTCTAGGGCGGGGCATCCCCAACTGCGACCGGCTCGCCCGCTAGAGTCGCTGACGTAGCTAGCGCCATGGACGACAATGGCCCTTGCGAGAGCATTCGAGTTCGTGGAACTTAGGCCATCCAGTCGCAAAGATCGCCCGTGGGTGCCATTATAAGTATAAAGGGTTTTGTAAAAACCGAGAGACGTTTTCTTAGAGCCCTCAGTATTGGAAAAGGATTCGGCGTATCCGTCATTGTTTGTATCCGACCCCGAACCATGACTGACATTGTGTCTTTCATAGGTCCCGGTCTTAAGATCAATTAAAAGAAAACGCTTCTTGCTACTGTGCTGACCCATATCAATGATCATCACATATCTACGATTTTCAAAGCTGCTCCAATGCTGATCATAGTATTTTTTGGCGTCGTCAAAAATATTTCGCGGGATCCCGAATTCCGCTTTGTAGGATGGGAAGAAGTAAGTTTGTGAATTTTCAATGGGGTCTTTTTCGACCGGATCGGCAGATCTGTCCGGAGTTAACCCATCTGTTCCATCGACGGGGGCATTGAGGTCAGCTTCCGTCGTTCCCGGGGGCGGATTTTCTTCGCTGGCCGAGTAAGTGCCAATGGGCTGGCCACAGGCGGTTATAGAAAGAGCGAGTGTGACGATTGAGATTTTCTTAAGTGAGTCCATGTGGACTCTTCGGAGTGGACCCCTTTAAGTATGACGGTCGTCCGTCTAGGCCCGCTAGGATTGCGTTCCCTGGGGAAGTCTTATGGTTTTGTCAGGTTACCTGGCACTGACATAAGTCCGCAAAATGAGGATCATGCTCAACCCCAATAGAACCAAAGCTAGGCTGGGTGAATTAGACGGATCAGTTTTGGCAATTAGCCGTAAGGCCAACCCGCTTAAAAGTCCTGCGACTCCTAAATCTAGACTAAAGCTCATACACCCCTCCTTATCGCCGTATTCAGAATCGCAGATTTAGACATACGATTGGAGTGACAAATTTGACGTCAATTCATCCATTTTGAAACAATTCTCAATTTGAACCGACTTTTGTTGGGAAAGCACCGCGTAGAATTGAGAAGACTCTAAAGCCATCTATATTTGTTTCCGAACTTATAAGCGAAGCCTATTTGGATTGGATGGTATATGGAACGTTGGCTGATGCCGACAATCTTAATCGCGGTTCTCACCGCCGGATGTTCGCGAAAGATCAAGAGCGACATATCGAAGATTTCTATTCGAGCGCCCAAATCATTGAACGCCGCCAACAAGACGGGTGGAGTCGGTGCTATGGCGGCTATGCCATCGGATCGAAAAGCTTGCTATGCGGTGAGTGTCACTGGAAGTTCGATTCCGTCTGATCGTGGTAATATCTGTAACCCGACCACCGGCCTTCGCGCTGGATTTGTCGAGCCCGGTGGACTGATTCAGTTGGAAGTTCCGAGGGGCCCGGCCCGCAAGATTGAACTTTTGGCCTTTCTTCAGCCGACGGGACAAAACAATCCATGTCCACCTTTCAATGCCGCACTGACCGATTCACAGCTGCAAAATACTTTTATCGTGGGAACCGCCGACAATGTGGACATGAGTTCCGACGTCGTCGACGTGACGATCGATGCTTCGTTCCCGGGCCTTACTCAACACATCGCTCAGGTGTTGGCGCTGCCACTGACATGTTCAGCTGCGGTTGGAGACAATCCTCCAGGTTTTCATGTGTCGGCAGGAGAAATGACCGCGACAGGCACCGGATTGATACTGAAGGGGCGAGTAGGTCGCGCCGTTGCAAATGTAGCTTCAGGTGGTGGAATCACCTTGAAAGCAAAATAGAGGTAGGGGTATGGGACGAACGTTTATCAAAATTGCAGTATTCACGCTGTTTAGCTGGAACGGATGGGCTAATCAAGCACCGGAGTTTTTCAGCTTCGATGGCGTGTTAGTTGACTCTAGTAACAATCCGCTTGTCGGCCCTGTGTCCATAACTCTGCAAATATATGACCCGACCGGCACTTGCCTTCTCTATGAAGAAAATGCGGCAAGTGTTCCGTTGGATGGGCAAGGTGCTTTTTCGTTAAATGTTGGCACCCACACCAGAAATACGGCGGCAGATGGAAATGCATCTTGGAAGAATATTTTTACAAATGGTATTGCCATTCGATCCACCGGGGCGAATTGCGCCTCTAACAATACGGTCTCCGCCGGTGGCGAGCGAAAATTGCGGGTGACGGTGGGGGGAACGACTCTCTCCCCAGACTTTACAATCGCCTCGGTCCCATTTGCCAATATGGCGGGTTCCCTACAAGGAAAAGTCCCGGCCGATTTTGTCAGTTCAACTGGCGGTACGGTGACGGGCACATTGGCGCTGGACAATTCTCCCTTACAGTTATTTGATGCCGGCGGGATCAACTCAGTTTCGATTGCAGTACCTGCGTCCGTGACGACTCCCTATACCTTTTCTTTGCCACCTGATCCGGGCTCTCCTTCGCAAGTTTTAACCACAAATGGTTCGGGCGTACTCAGCTGGACCACTCCAGGTGGTGGCAGTGGTGATATTACGGATGTAACGGTTGGAACAGGCTTAGCCGGTGGTGGAGTCGCTGGTGGAGTGACGATTTCACTCGCGAACACCGCAGTCACTCCTGGAAGCTACGGCTCGGCCTCGCAACTCGTCAGTTTTTCCGTCGATGCTCAAGGACGAATTACGGGTGCGAGTAACATCCCCTTGTCACTTAATACAGCTTCGATCGGTCAATCGGGCGCGGCTGTGGGCCAAGTTCTTTCTTGGAATGGATCGGCCTGGATACCACAGGCGGCCGCCGGTGGCGCGGTCACAAGTGTAGCGGGTAAAACCGGAGTGGTGACCTTAAACGCGGCTGATATCGTGGGACTTGGAACGGCCGCTCTAAAGGATTACGGTGTCGGCGCCAATCAATTGGTTGAACTCAATGGAAGTGCGCAGCTACCAGCTGTTAACGGTCAACTATTGACCAATGTGAACGCGGCCTATTTGCAAACTTATCCTGTCGCAAATATGGTCCCAGGCGTCGGTCAAGTGCTGGCATGGAACGGTTCTCAGTGGCAGCCGACTGTAACTGGCGGTGGCGGATCCGTGACCTTGGTGTCAACCGGTGTGGGCCTCTTGGGTGGTCCGATTACGACTAGTGGCTCTATCTCAGTGGACGTCGGCACGACAGCGAACAAAATCGTGCAGTTGAATGGAAGTGCACAACTTCCTGCTGTGAGCGGCGCAAACTTAACAAACGTCAATGCCGCTCAACTGCAAACGAGACCCGTCTCCTCGGCGGCTCCTTCAGGTGGCCAAGTTCTTGGCTGGAACAGCACCAATTCACAGTGGGAACCGCAGAATGCCGCTGGTGGTGGAACTGTAACTCAGGTCGTTGCTGGCCAAGGTCTTGTAGGTGGTACTATCACGGGCATGGGGACATTAGGTGTTGATCTGGGTGTCAGCGTCAATCAGGTGCCCCAACTGGGAATCGGAGGCCAAATTGCATTGAATGTGGGCTCGACGGGAAACCCGACTTATGCTTTCACAAGTGCGACTAACACTGGAATGATGAGCCCAGGGTCTGGCAACATTGCCTTCGTCACATTCGGCACTGAGAGAATGCGGGTCACTGCCGCTGGTCAGGTGAGTATCAATACTTCATCGCCAGTTAATGGTGCGGCATTAGATGTGTTTGGAATTGGAACGGGATTGAGTTCAATTATTCTCCCGCGCGATACCACGGCGAATCGCCCGGCCGGGACGCCCGGTATGATGAGATACAACACCACGACCGGGAAATTTGAGGCCTATGAACTGTCGGGATGGTTCGACATCATCGGTTCAGGCGGCGGTGGCGGCGGACCCGTGGCCCTATCGGATCTCACTTCGGCCACGAGCAGCGGCAGCATCAACAACGCGAACTACACGCAAACTTGGTCATGGAGTACCCTGACGACTGGGTCGGGTTTGGCTTTGAGTTCGAATTCTCTGACCACTGGTGAGGTCTTGAAGGTGAGCTCGCAGTCGGCTTCTGCCAGTTCGGCAGCCGCTCGCATACTCGTGGGCTCGGGCGCTGGCAAAGGTCTTGATATTGACTACCAAGGAACGGGGCAGCCACTTCTGATTCAAAACTCAGGCACCGGCGCCAATTTCTTTAACATTTCGGCGGCGGGAAAAGTCGCAGTCGGAACTGCCACTGCCGCCACCGGCGCCTTGTTTGATTTTTACGGTACAGGATCGGGTCTGTCTGCAATTGTTCTACCTCGAGACTCTAGCCCTAATCGCCCCACCGGCGTCGACGGGATGATCCGCTACAATACCACCACTCAGAAATTCGAAGGTTTTGAAAATGGACTTTGGGTCGATCTCACCGGAGTTGGCTTCCCACTATCGGCTCCGGGCAGTGGTGTCGCGGCTTCACCGGAGTATACCTTTAGTGGCGATTTCGACACCGGAATATTCTCGCCGTCAGTCGACACTGTCTCAGTCAGTGCAGCCGGTCTTGAGCAAATGACGGTAACAGATGGCCTAGTCGATATCGGGACCTGGTCCGGGCCCTACACTTTGAGTGTAGTCGGTGATGGTGCTGCCGATGCCCAAATTCGTGCTTATCATTCGACAAGCTCGGCTTCGCTCACTCTCTTTAGAGGTCGAGGTACGCCCGGCTCTCCTTCGGGTATTCAGTCAGGCGATAATCTTGGTGATCTTATTTTCACGGGACAAGAAACCGGTGGCCCCGGATCCAGTGGTTCCTTTGTTTCGGCCGCAGCCACTCAGGCTTGGTCGGGCGCCTCCAATGGTTCTGATTTGTCGTTCTGGACAACTCCTAACAATACAGTGAGTCCCGAACTCAGGTTGATGATCGGTAGTGAGGGCGTCGTGGGGATCGGCACGGCGACTCCGACCACGATGTTAGATATTGATAGCACGCTCAATCCAGGGGCGAGTGCGATTCTTGTTCCGCGCGATTCGACTGGTAACAGACCACCGGGTGCACCTGGAATGGTTCGATATAACACGACTAACGCTAAGCTTGAGGCCTACCAAGGGAATTCATGGGGCGATCTGCAACCGAAGCATGGTGTGGAAACCTTCACGACCAGCGGAACCTTCACTGTTCCCCCGGGTGTCACTCAGGTTAAGGTGACCGTGATTGGCGCGGGCGGCGGAGCCGACAGCATGTATGCAGGCGGTCGGGGTGGAGCGGGCGTGGCCTATGTGTATGATCTTGTTCCAGGTTCAAATATTGCGGTGACGGTAGGCGCGGCCGGTACATATGGAAGCCCTGGGACAGCCGGCGGAAATTCGCAATTTGGTGCGGGCCCCGCCATTGTTGGATCGGGTGGCCCCGGATCTAACGGATCTCCTCCGGCGGCGGGCGGATTCTCTCCATCTGCGCCTTCGGGAACTCAGTTGAATGGCTATGTAATCATGCCAGGTGCCAACGCACTTTATGGTTATGGCCAAGGACAATCCGGCGATGATGGCCAAGACGGACTTGTCATCGTCGAATACTAATCACTGCGCCAACAGCTGGGCGAGCTCGATGAGCTCGTTCGGCACACGGCGCTTTTTACCGACGCTATCAGAGAATTTTACTGTCACAAGCTGATTGGATTGAACGCCGACCATCACACCACTCATGCCTTGTTGCAGGATGCGAACGGCGGTTGAACCTAAGCGACTCGCGAGAATGCGATCGCGCGCCGTCGGGGGTCCCCCCCTTTGAATGTGACCTAAGACACAAACTCTAGCCTCAAATCCCGCCTTGCGCCGGATCTGTTCGGCGAGATCATAAGCTCGTCCTGTTTTTTGCCCTTCGGCCGCGACCAATATGCTGGACGACTTGCCCCGGCTCATTCCGCGCTTGATTGAGGCAATGGCTTGATCCACGTTGGCCAAAGTTTCTGGAATAAAGACTTCTTCCGCACCGCCGGCCAGTCCTACATCAATCGCGATAAATCCGGAATCTCTTCCCATCACTTCAACAATGAAGAGTCGATCATGACTGGCGGCTGTGTCGCGAATGCGATCGATGGCTTCGAGCGCAGTATTAAGAGCGGTGTCGAAACCGATGGTTTCTTCTGTCCCAAAAATATCGTTGTCTATGGTGCCTGGAACTCCGACCACTGGCAGACCGTGCTCTTGGCTGAGAAGGTGCCCTCCCATGTAGGTTCCGTCGCCGCCAATTACAATCAAGGCGTCAATCCCCAGCTTTCTAATATATTGTGCCGCCTTTGTGCGGAATTCGGGTTTATGAAAATCTAAACACCGACCCGCTTTCAAAATCGTGCCTCCGCGCTGAATAATATTGGCTACAGAACGGGGTGAGAGCTCCATGGACTTTTCCTGCACGAGTCCGTTGTATCCTTGCAAAATTCCTTCAACGGAAATTTGCGAGGCGCTGGCCGTACGAACAATGGCCCGAATAGCGGCGTTCATTCCAGGGGCATCGCCCCCGCTCGTCAGAACTCCAATTTTTTTTATTTCCGCCATGAGGCGAGTCTACCGATTTGCGAACTGGGGGGCAATGGCAGCCCCAAAAGAAAAAGGCCAGCTTGTTGGCTGGCCTTTTTTCTTAGTGATTCAATCTAAGGTCTTAGCGAACCATAGTTTTGAATTCAGCGCCCGGACGGAACTTCGGGAAACTGGTCGCCGGAATTTTGATGGCTTTGCCAGTTTGTGGATTGCGGCCAGTGCGAGCTTTGCGCTTAGCCTTAACAAAAGTGCCGAAACCGACGAGCTTAACTTCATCGCCTTTCTTTACACACTTCTTCACAGTGTCGAGCATGCAATCGAGCATCTTCTCAGTTTGAGCTTTAGTGATGCCACACTCGCCTGCGACTTTTTCAATGAGTTCCGCTTTGTTCATTTATTCCCCCATATTTTGGAAAAACAGTTGTTGCGTTAGTACTGAACATTGAAGCTTCAACAGGAATCCCCCGTCAATAGAAAATCTGCGGCTTAAACGCGGGATTTCCTAATTCAAATCATCTTTTGAGGGCTGGTTTTCGCTTTTTTCCTGGATTGCGCTTGACTCTTGGCTGTTGTCCAAGGGAACGCGGTACTTTTCATCAGCCCATGCTCCTAGATCGAGCACTCGGCAGCGTTCGCTGCAGAACGGGCGATCCGGGTTGTCCTTATCGTAGCGTGAGGGCTTGCCACAGGTTGGGCATTTCACTTTCATAAAACTTGGATATCACAGTTTTAGGTTAAGAGAAATGCCCCTGATTGTTTACTTACAGTTCGGGTAGCAGTAGGGCAGGTTGTTGGGCTGAACCGGCTGGGGTGCATACACGATCGGGGCCGGAGCCTGGAAAGTCGGCTGTGCATAGTTGACGCCAAGACCCAGCTGCTGACTTTGTACATAACCTCGGATCTGACCGCGGGCGATGACCGTGGCGGTGCCTGAGTTTCTGGGTTTATAAATCAACTGAGCATCCAAAACCGTTCGAAGCGGATCGATGTAAGTCAGAACGATTTGAACAGTCGAATTGACTGCGGCAAAGCTAGTGATCGGCTGACCAGGGGCCACAACCGTTGGGGCATATCGTACCCCAGGATTCGAGTAACCGTAGGGTTGTGCATATCCCAAGTAACGATTGGCGCCCGGAGCACCCAAAGTATTAAAGATCAATTGAAAGCCGCTATTGTCGGCCTTGCCGAAAGCGTCAGCATATTGCGCAAAGCCTCCGACCGGATGGCGACCGCGAGCCCGGTAGTTAATTCCAAACCAAGCGGTTTGATCATTGGCCGACATCGGAAGGAATTCCTGAGCCGTTTGAACATCCAAGCGAATTTGGCTAGAGAAAATCTGACAGCCGTACCCATTATTGCCATAGGGTGAATAGCCGAAACTCTGAAAGGTGCCGCATTGGTTGGTTTCCATTAAGAATTGTCTATACATATTGCTATCGACAATCACCAGGTTGCCACGCCATTTGCCGATACCAACAACTCCAGAAGTTGAGTAAGTACCAGGTTGGCAAATTCCGTTGGCGTCGAGGGAACATCCGCCTGCTACGGAAACGCCGGGAATGGCTGCAACACCAGCAGCGGCTGTGTTTGAAGATTTGCCCTTCTTACCGCAAGCCGTAAGGGCGGCGGCCAAAAACAAAGAGCCTACTAAGACCTTGTATGAGTTCGACATATCTTTTTCCTCTCCACGTTCCGATTCACGTAAGATACCGCCGTCCAGTACATCAGGATTCATGCCAGGTTGTGCATCTTTGTGCAGCCGCCCCGCCGTCTTGAGTTTTTACCCTCATTGACCCTTTAAAGGTGTGGAGAGGCCTTTTTGAGCGGCCGTGCATTCATTATGCATGCGACCGCGGGCGCCAACGGGCGCCGTAATTTGTCAGCATGGGGCCGCAGATTGTCTCATCCATCGCCGTCC
>JBFWON010000076.1:0-21029 GCA_050250515.1 Bdellovibrionales bacterium
AGAGCTATCGAAGTTAGAACAACGTCTAAATTTTAGACCTCGAAAGGTCCTGGGTTACAGGACCCCCTTCGAAGTTTACTTTAAGACAAAAGTTGCACTGGCAATTTGAATACGGCTCCGAACCTAATCCTCGAGTGGTGGTTCGGAATTGACTTCGTCGCAATCGCCGGGATTTTCAGGCTGTCGCCGGTCAAGCTCATACTTAGAGCCTCTCCAGGTGTAGATCGGCTGACAAAATCCGCGACCCCCGACCAAAATATCCGGGTAACCATCATGGACTTCTTCGAGCAATTGGAAAGTGGCTGCGGGAAAACCGAATTGATCCACCCATTCGCCGCTCGGGTTTTTGATCATCAAGGACAGACTACTTCCGGTGGCTCCCGAAGTGCAGGTGTTCCCCCAAGTGACAAACACTTCTGTTTGTCCGTCGTTGTTCAAATCCAATGGTTGCATCTCCACGTCCATGGGATCATTTTCACATTCCGCCCCACGCAGGGTCCCGTCGCTCGCCGTTTTGATGTCCAAAACCTTAAAGATACTTTGTTGTTCCTCATCCGAGAGGTCATTTGACTCCGCCGCCGGGGGAGGGATTTCATCGTCTCTGTCTTCAGGAGACGGAGCATTTTTTGCGATAACAAAAATGAGTCCCGCCAAGGCGAGAACTCCCACGATCACCATAACGACGGATTTCTTGTTCATACTTTAATCCTGTCACGCTCTAAGTGTTGGATCCAAGTCTAAAATGCTAAATCCAGCCACGAATCGGGCAGGGTTCGGGCGGCAACGCTGAGGGCCTTAATCCCGCGCCCGACTGGGTACCGAGTTCGGGGGGTTCGCGAGGTCAGGGCGTGTTCGATAGCCGTCACCACGGTAGAAACCGGTGAGGCCTGTTTCTCAGCCTGGGTGATCCGTTCGTTAAACTTCTTCATGGAATTTCCATAGGTCTTAAGAATTTCTTCCGAATAATGGGCGGATCGCTCCAAGCCCTTGGTCAAAGATTTCTCCCAAATGGGGGTGGCAATTGGCCCCGGCTCCACAACACTGACATGAACCCCCCGACGCTTGAGTTCTCGGCGCAAGCTATCCGAGACCGCCTCAAAAGCAAATTTAGAGGCCGCGTAGGGTCCCAAAAACGGGGAGGCCAGTCGCCCAGCAATGGAAGAGGTGTTGACGATGCGACCCTTGGATTCTCTCAGCAAAGGCAGGCACTCTTGGGTAAGACGGATCTGTCCAAAGACGTTCACTTCAAATTGATGGCGCCAATCTTCCAGGGGCACGGCTTCCACTGGACCACCCACCGCGATGCCAGCGTTGTTGACCAGGCCATGCAGCGTGCCCGAGCCTTTTTTGATCTCGCTAACACAATTGATGATGGAGTCCTCTTTGGTCACATCCAGGTAAACAGGTCGAAGCCCTTGAACATTCAGTTTTTGAATCTCTTCCAAGGATTTTTTGGACCGAACCCCGGCCCAGACATCGTGTCCTTTTCTAGCCAAGTGCACAGCACTCGCACGACCTATACCAGTTGATGCACCTGAAATTAGAATGACCATGTTCTCCTCCTACCGTAGGAAGAGAAAAATAGATCACAGGGCCAATATTAGTGCAATATCACCACATCGGATGGGCCGGGACCCATTGCGTTGACCAATGAGCTCAGTTGGCGAATGGCTTCTTCCTTGGCCGCGATCGTGGCCGCAAAAAGATTGTCATTTTCAGCATGGATTTGGAGGCCCACCGTTTCGGGTGCGACAACAAAAGTCACACGGTAGCGATTTCCGGCTACTGCATCGGCCGGAGCCGTGGGGCGTTCCTGAACCATTACAGACAATGTTCCCATATCTTTGATCAAGGGAGCCAAATCATTCGCTTCCTGGTAGAGGAAGGCGCGTTCTTCTTGATTAGGCGAATATATCTTCATCATGGTAAAAGATGAGATCTGCAAGATCCATGTCAAGGTTGGCATAACGCAGCCTTATTGATGGCCTTAGACGGGCTTTGGCACCGCGTGTAGGCCCTAGATTTTAATTAAAATATGCAGTTACTAAACCTATGCCGGAAATCCAGCTCGAAACCACTTGGAAAGAACGCCTTGTCCCTGAATTCGACAAGCCGTACATGCAAAACCTGCGCAGTTTCTTGACGCGTGAAAGAGCGGCGCGCAAGGTCATTTACCCCCGTGGCTCCGAATTTTTCTCGGCCTTAAACTCAACTCCATTTAACAAAGTTCGCGTCGTCATCTTAGGTCAAGATCCTTATCATGGTCCTGGTCAGGCGCACGGACTTTGCTTTTCGGTTCGGCCAGGAGTCGTCATTCCTCCCAGTTTGGTAAACATATACAAGGAGCTTCGCTCCGATCTCGGGATTGAACCCCCATCTCACGGATTTTTGCAATCTTGGGCCGACCAAGGCGTTCTTCTACTCAATGCAACACTATCGGTTGAGGCCGGCTTGGCTGGTAGTCATCAAAACAAGGGTTGGGAGCTTTTTACCGATGCAGTCATTCACCACCTCAACGACGAGCGAGAGGGGTTGGTTTTTGTTCTTTGGGGAAGCTATGCGCAAAAAAAGGGCGCTTTTATCGATATGGGAAAACACTTGGTCCTAAAGGCCCCGCATCCGTCCCCGCTCTCCGCGCACAGGGGATTTTTCGGTAGTCGTCCATTTTCAAAGATCAATGAATACCTGCAAAGTCGTGGTCAGGACCCGATTGATTGGCGGTTGCCCATTTCGCCTGCACAGTGATAGGCCTTTAGATTCAAATCGAACGAGGGGATATTTCATGTTCAAGAAGCTAGGGACACTGCTGCTACTTACTTTTGTGGTATCAGCACACGCGGAAAAGACGTTTGTTTATTGTTCAGAGGCGAGTCCCAAGACTTTCAATCCTCAGCTCGCGGAGGATGGCGCCACATTCAATGCGACTTCACAAATGCTCTACAATCGACTAGTGGAGTTTGAGCGCGGGACTACCAAAGTCATTCCCGCCTTGGCTGAAAAGTGGACGGTGTCGAAAGACGGACTGACCTATACATTCTCGCTCCGCAAGGGAGTGAAGTTTCACACCACAGAAAATTTCAAACCGACCCGTCCGCTCAATGCGGATGACATTTTGTTCAGTTTCAATCGGGCCCTTAAGGCGGATCATCCCTTTCATAAAGTGAGCGGCGGTAACTACATCTATTACAAAGGTATGGAGCTCGATAAGCTGATAACCGACATCAAGAAAGTAGACGACTACACGGTCAAGTTCGTGCTGAAACAACCAGAGGCGCCCTTTCTTGCCAATTTGGCCATGAGCTTTGCAATCATTCTGTCGGCTGAATACGGCGAGCAAGTGATGAAAGCCGGTGCGCCCGATAAGATCGACACCGATCCTGTGGGCACGGGACCCTTTGTGCTTAAGCGATTTGTGAAAGACAACAGCATTCGCTACGAAGCTCACCCGGATTATTGGAAGGGAAAAGCGAAGATCGACAAAATCGTGTTCGCGATCACGCCTGATGCGAGCGTTCGGTTTCAAAAGCTAAAGGCGGGTGAATGTCATTTGGTGGCAGAGCCTGCGCCACAAGATCTCAAGGGGATGGAATCGAATCCTAAAATAAAATTGATGAGCCAGCCCGGCGCCAACGTCGGCTACTTAGCTTTCAATGTTGAGAAAGCCCCCTTTGATAAAGTCGAAGTTCGCAAAGCCGTTGAATTTGCCTTGAATCGTCCGTATTACATCGACGCCATTTATCAGGGGACCGCCACGGTCGCTCGCCAGCCGATTCCCCCAACGGTATGGGGATCATCTCCAAATCTTAAGAACTATGACTACAACCTAGAAAAGGCCAAGACACTTCTAAAGCAGGCGGGATGGCCTAATGGATTTGAGGCGGAGCTAGCGACTCTCCCGGTTTCCCGCCCCTACAATCCGAATGGCAAAAAGATGGGCGAGCTCATGCAGGCCGACCTCGCCAAGATTGGAATCAAAGTGAAGTTGGTTACCTACGACTGGCCCACGTACCTCGACAAGGGCAAGAAGGGCGAGTTTCAGATGATGCAGTTGGGATGGACCACGGACAATGGCGATCCCGATAACTTCATGGGAGTCCTTCTTACTTGTGGGGCCATCGATGCGGCCAACTATGCGCGATGGTGCAATAAAGAATATGATCAGTTCATTGCAAAAGCGAAGCTGGTGACGGACATGAAAAAGCGCACGGGCTTTTACAACAAGGCGGAGAAAATTTTTAAAGATCAGGTCCCTTGGGTCACCTTAGCTCATGCGACTGTGTATCGCGGCCTGGCCAAAAATGTTGAGGGCTACAAGATTTCACCCCTAGGCGTGGAAGACTTTTATCCAATCGAAATGAAGTGATGTTTAGATTTCTTCTGCGCCGGATATTTCAGTCCATACCGACTGTGGTGGGAGTGACGTTAATCGCCTTCCTCCTGATCCGGCTGATTCCGGGAGATCCCGTACTCATGATGCTGGGAGAGCGGGGTGGCTCGCCCGAAGTCGTGGCCGAAATGCGCCATAGCCTAGGCCTCGATCAGCCATTCTTCATTCAGTACTTCAAGTTTGTTGGCAACGCGATCACCGGTGACCTCGGCCGCTCGATTATTTCGCGCAGACCGGTGACCGAAGAGTTTTTCACACTTTTTCCGGCGACGGTCGAGTTGAGTTTGTTGGCTCTTTTGTGGGCCACGATCCTGGGGATTCCCATGGGCGTTTTTGCGGCCCTTTATCGAAGACGTTGGCCGGACTACTCGCTGATGAGCGCGAGTCTCGTCGGCTATTCGATGCCCATTTTTTGGTGGGGCTTGATGCTGATCTTGTTTTTTTCCGTTCGTCTCGGCTGGACACCCGTTTCGGGTCGCTTGTCGCCGGTTCATGACGTGGAACCTTGGAGCGGCTTTTTGATTCTGGATGTTTGGGTTCGCGGCGCGGGTTGGTCGGCTTTTCGAGATGTGTGTGCTCACTTGGTTCTGCCGGCCTTGGTGCTGGGCACGATTCCGGTGGCGGCCATTGCGCGAATGACGAGGTCTAGTTTGCTCGAAGTTTTGCGTGAGGATTATGTGCGAACCGCCAAGGCCAAAGGCATTGGTTTTTGGGGCGTGATTTTTCGTCATGCGCTTCGCAATGCCTTAATTCCGGTCGTGACGGTGATTGGTCTGATGTTGGGCACACTTTTGACGGGCGCGGTTTTAACGGAAACGCTTTTTTCTTGGCCCGGCATTGGGCGTTGGTTGGTGGCCAGTGTGTTGGCGCGCGATTATCCCGTTTTGCAGGGTGGGGTTCTGTTGATTTCTCTTTTAATTGTGGCCGTCAACATCTCCGTCGACCTCATCTACACCCGCCTTAACCCTCGCCTGAGGAATCAGGCATGAAAAAGATTTTAGAAAACTATGGAGTCCTCGCCAGTCTTGTTCTGATGATGATTTGGGTGACGGTGGCTTTGACCGCGGATATATTACCGATTCACTCGCCTGAGACCGTCTATGAGCAAAGCCGGTTGATTGGCCCCGCTTGGTCAGAAGGAGGAACGGCTGAGTTCCCCTTGGGTACGGATGATCTTGGACGCGATCTCTTAAGTCGACTTGTGTTCGGGGCCCGAATCTCTCTCGGTTTTGGTTTTTTATGTGTGGCCACTTCGGTCTTGATCGGTGGCCTTTTGGGGATGACCGCCGGATTTTACGGGGGTTGGTGGGATCGTACGGTCACACGACTTGTTGATATCCTGATGGCTCTGCCGAGCCTTCTTTTGGCCATTGTGGTGGTGGCGGTCTTGGGACCTTCACTTTGGAACGCTCTTTGGGCCGTCACAGTGGTCTCGTTGCCTGGATTTATCAGAATCACCAGAGCTTCCGTTATGTCGGAGCGTGAGAAGGACTATGTTCAGGCGGCTCGCTCCTTTGGCGCGGGAGATCTGCGGTTGATGTTCGTTACTATCTTACCGAACTGCATGGCCCCATTGATTGTGCAAGCCTCCCTCGGGTTTAGCGATGGAATTCTCAACATGGCGGCCCTTGGATTCTTAGGCCTGGGTGCCCAGCCACCGACCCCTGAGTGGGGCGTGATGTTGGCTGACGCCAAGGCCTATATGGAAACGGCTGGACATTTGGTCATGTTGCCAGGCTTATGTATTCTGTCGGTGGTCCTGGGTTTCAATCTCTTGGGTGATGGTCTGCGCGACGCATTTGATCCGAAGTCCTAAATCAAAGCGGGTCAAGTGGTTGATACTGTCAGGAATTGTAGATATCGTGAACACATAAGAAGTTTCCCGAGGGAGCCAAATGGCAACGGTCAGCATTGAGGAATTTCGTAAAGCTGTCGCCGCTCTTGTTGAGGCCCATATAGCTTTCGAAAAACAAGAAGACGTGTCCTTGAAGGATATGCTGCGAGATGCCGTGATACAGCGTTTCGAGTTTTGCGTGGAACTGGCCTGGAAGACCTCCATCAAAAAATTAGGGCTTGCGGTCACGGCGCCAAAGCCGGCGATGCGAGAAATGGGTCGGTCCGGCCTAATAGAGAATGTCGAACGATGGTTGGATTTTGTGGACGCTCGTAACAAGAGTTCTCATACTTACGACGAGAGGATCGCCCGTGAAGTGCTGGATGTCATTCCTGATTTTCTAGACTCCGTTCGAGAACTTTTACAGCGATTGAAGGCATGAGATTTGGTCTGACAGAATCTCAATTTTCGGCGTTAAGTGAAATCGCTATTCAACCCTTAAAGGCGGCGGGTGCTAGAGTCTGGATATTCGGTTCGCGCGCGCGCGGAGATCATAAACCGTTTTCAGATATTGATGTGTTGTATTCCTTCTCGGGCGGTCATCCATCCGGACTTGTTGGACAAGTCGCAGAGAATCTCGAAGAATCACGACTTCCGTTTAAGGTTGATTTGGTCAATGAGCAGGACTTGGCCCCCAGTTATCGTGCTGGAGTTTTGGATGCGCGTGTCGAGGTCTGATCGAGCTGCATAGATCTGGACGTATTTGTTGGATAGTCCTATGATAATCCACCTATGGAATCCGTGTTTCAGTGGAATAGCGAAACCAAAGTCGAGCTTCTTAAAAAGCTCCCTTCCGCCGCGAGAATGGCTGAATCTCTCGGATTTCGTCCCGAAAAATTCTTAATCATTTTTGATAAACGTTTGCGCAAGACGGAGCCCGTTGCCAAGTGGTTGAGTGAATTCCCATTTGTCTATCCCGTGGATGCGGGTGAGTCCTTAAAGGACATGAATCATTTTTCTTCGCATGCCAAAAAAATCTTTAAACTGGTTTCGCCATTTTCTTCGCGCTCTTTGTGCGTGGTGGGCGTAGGTGGCGGAACCGTTGGCGACTTTGCTGGCTTTTTGAGTAGCACGCTTAAGCGCGGTGTCCCGTTGATTCACATACCGTCCACGCTACTGGCGGCTATGGACTCCGCTCACGGCGGGAAGACGGCTCTCAATCTGGGCGATATTAAAAACCAGGTGGGCACCTTTTACCCTGCCAATAGTGTTTTGTTGGTGAAGAGCCTTTTTGAAGGTCTGCCCGACCTGCAGCTGCTCTCAGCTGGGGGCGAGTTGGCTAAGATGGCCTTATTGGAGGGTGGCAAACTCTATGACCGCTTTCGTGATGAATTTCTTCCGGATCTGGATTCAATCTGGGAATTTCTGCCATCAGTAATAGAGGCCAAGTACAAAATCGTAGAGAAAGACCCTTTCGAACGCTCGGGCGAGCGGCAAATCTTAAATCTCGGTCACAGCTTGGGGCATGCGCTAGAGAGTTATTATGGGTTGGCCCACGGAATCGCCGTCGGTGAGGGCCTGATTTTTGCGCTCGAGTGGAGTGCCCACCAAGGCTACTTCAAGACTGGGGTCTTGAGCGAAGTGACGGACTTGCTTCAATCGAAACTTCATCTTCTCGCACCGGGGGAATTTGCTAGGAAGAATCGCTCGATGTCTCGCAGCAAGCTCACCAAATTCATTCAGGAAGATAAAAAACTAATGGATGCGAGACACCTTACCTTTGTCTTTATGGAAGGTGTCGGTGCCCCCTTTCGTAAGGTGGTGACGATGGAGTCCTTTTTAACTGAGACCCAAAGACAAGGTTGGACACAGGTCTGATGTCATTTTCCTTCGTTGGGCATTTGCCCGGTTCCAAGTCGATTTTGAATCGTCTTCATCTGGCTAAAAGCTATCATCCCGGTCTCAGAATATCGGGAGACAGTCAGTGCGATGATGTTCGTCTCATGCGTGATGGGCTGGAAGCCTTACAAAAGGGAAAAGAAGTTCAGGTCGGCAGCGCGGGCACTGTTTTAAGATTTTTAGCGCTTCGAGCTTCCCGCCTTCCGGGGCAGCACAAGCTCGTCGGAACGGAACGGCTGTTCGAACGTCCTCAGTTGGACATTTTAAAAATCTTGCGTCAACTCGGGGTCGAAGGTGAGTTGAAGAAGGATCATCTGACTCTTAAGTCTGACGGATGGAAGTTACACGGAGACACGCTGCTGGTTCCATTCACGAAAAGCAGTCAATTTGCCTCTAGTGTTTTGCTCAATTCTTGGGATTTGCCTTTTGATCTTTTCGTTTCTTTAGGTGGACAAAAAATTTCCGAAGGCTATTGGCGAATGTCCCTCAAGCTCGCACAAGACTTAGGGATGCGAATTGATTTTTGGGATGGGGATTTTCGCGTGCCCAAAGGGCAAAAAGTCACGGCTGACGAAATCGCGGCTGAGATGGATGTGAGCTCCGCCTTCGTTTTGGCCGCGATCGCGGCCGTGAGCGGGTCGGCCCATTTTCCGGATTTCCCTGAACATTCTTTGCAACCCGATGTGGCTTTTGTTCCGATAATGGGTGCTATGGGTGTACCCATTCATTATTCGGGCACGACTTTGAAAGTCGAGAAGGCTGGGACGTTGCGAGCTGTTGCGGCCGATCTTAAGACCTGTCCGGATTTATTTCCTGTCCTGGCTGCTTTGTGTGCGTTGGCCGAAGGCGAAAGTCTCTTGTATGGGGCGCCCCAGTTGGCTCATAAGGAATCGCACCGTATTCAAAAAGTAAATGAATTGTTAGTTCGTTTTGGTCGGCAAACAGAAATGCGCGATGATGGATTGAAAATTTCGGGTCCTCTCCCGGCGCCAGGTTCGGCCGCATTCGAATTTGATTGTGATCAAGACCATCGCCTGGCCTTCGCCGCCGCGGTCCTTCGCGCCGCCGGCCATCCGGTCAAGATCTTAACTCCCGAGGTGGTCTCCAAGAGCTTTCCTGAATTTTGGCAGATTTTGGGCGATCGCCCCTAGATTTTAAAGTCGGCTCTTTTTTATAAAGATAGAGTAAGAATCGCGATTCAAAACTTGAGTATAGGCTCCGGACTCTGTGGGTAGATAATCCCAAAACACATCTTTGTACGGAAGATATTGCGAGGGATCGACAGAGTAGGCTTTGCCGTACTGAGTGAAGTAATTGAATCGAACAATGATGTCAGGACGATTCTCTTCGCGCGAGTAGTAAGCACGAAAAAAGGGTCGGACCGCGTGAGACTCTCTAAGGCCGTGCATGAACAAAGCGGGCGTGGCTGGCTTTAGATCCGTCATTAGGTATCCGAGTGGAAATTCGTCATAGTAAAGAATGGATTGTCCCTTTGCAGAAACCGCACGTAAATCGGCCAGTAGCTGATCAAAATACTGTCGACGTTGAGTCGAAGTCCAAATACCTGCGTAGGGTCCATCGGTTAGAAGTTCCTGGTCAAAAATGTGCACGCCATCGTCGGTCTGATTCAAAAGGACTTTCTGATAAAAAATCGACAGTGGTATTATGAAGGCTAAAAGCGAAATCCACTGGCTTTGGCCCTTCTTGTAGGAAAGAGACAATAGAGCCACGATAGACCAGTTCAAGGTGATAAAGGCCACGTAGAGCGTAAGCGCGCTTGACCACCATGGAAAAACAGCTCCGGCCAGACCGGTGAACCAGAGCACGGCTTCTGGCAAACGCGTTTCGTAGTCTCTGCGCAGAGCCTGGATAACAAGGGGAATACCCATAAACGCCAGGGTTACAAAAAGGGGCGAATGGTAAGGGCCAGGCTCTGGTGGCTCGCGCAGCGCGATTATCACACTCATAGGAACAGCTAAGAGGAGCCATGAAGTTTGCCAGCGCCGCCAAGCTAGAAACCACACGACGAACGCCGAAAGAAGGACATACCAAGGCGGCAAAAATTGAACCATGAGTTTTACGCCATACACAAACTTGGCGCCAAAATGACCTAGGGAAGATTGGGCCGTGGAAAACTGATATGAAAAAGCGAGTTGATCCCATCCGGCCCTCCACAAGAGGGAAAGAAGGAAGATTAGACCCACGGAGCCAGTGATTCCGTTGGACACGAGTGCCTGTTTCCAAATGGCCTTCTTAACTACGATTCTCGAGGCCATAAGAGTGAACCAAAAAAGTATGACCGCACCTAGCAGGGTTGGATAGGCGCACAGGGCCCAGGCGAAAAACAAAGATCCGAAAACAATTTGTCTAAGCCGAGACCTTACAACCCCTTCAATAATTAAGATGGCTCCGCCAACGAAACAGAGACCACCAATTGCGTTGTAGCCCATGGAAGGTTGTCCCCAAAATGTGGCGACAAATGGAAAACTCGAGATCGCCAACGAAGTGCCATTGTCGATTTTTGGCCGAAAATGTCGGTACAAAATGACACTAACGATTGCGGCCAAGAGAAAATAAAGATGGCGCACAAATAGCAATACTCCGGTATTTCCAAAAACCTTGTAATAGAGAGCGACCAGAGGCTCATAAGTGAGACCACAAAGTTGTTGAATGTATCGATCGGTAACAAACGGTGTTCCGCCAATGGAGGAATTGGCGGCCGATGAAACCCAATGCATTTCATCCATCGCACCGAGAAAACCTACACTGATAAAAAGGCGGAAGTAACAGGCGAGAACCATAGTCCCAAAAAGAAGGCCCGCCAGAATTTCAGATAAGGGGTGCTTGCGGAGGTGAAATTTCAGGTGACTGCCCCTTTTTTTCGAAAGTGAAACAGACCACAGGAATACTCGGCAGCATTAAATGCCTGCGGATTCGCGTTGAGATGAAGATCATCAGCATCATCAATGGCGCTGAACTCGACGATTTCGAGGCGCTCAAACATTTCCAACACGGTTGAAGGTGCAAAAACCCGCTGCCCATTGAACTCAAGTCTTTGGATGCCAATCGGGACGGCGAAGTAAAAACTGGCCCCTGGGGCCAACACTCGAATCACTTCCTCCACGGCCTGCCTAAGATACTGGGGACCTATGGGGTCGTTGTAACGACCGAGACCGATGTGTTCAAAAACATGCAAACTAGACAGTGAGTGCACGCTCTCGTTCGCGAAACCGACTAGGTTTGTGATATCGCCCTGAACAAAATGAATCCGCTCGTTTAAATCCGTTAACGGCCTAATATCAATTACATTCACTTTACAAAATACGGCGCAGTGGGCGACGAAGCCATCAATTCGACTGCCAAGGTCCAAGTGCTCTTTCACTTTTGAATCAAAGACTTTCTGCGCGGCCCAAAGATCCTGATGGAAGTAGTGGCGTGGTTTGACCCCGGCCGTATCGTAACGATCATAGAAGCAGGGCTGCGAATCAAGAATCGACAACGGAAACCTTGGATCCAGCGGCTCGCGCAGAAAACGAAAATAATCCCGCCAGAACGCCACTGGTCCCCGCACAATGGCCAGCTTGAGAACTAGATTTTTGAGGGGCCAAATAAACGGTAACAGGCCGTGGATCCAAAGCATGAGGCACCTAAGGAATCGGCGTGAGGTTTTTGGGGAGTACCAGAGCATGGCTAAGCTCCCACCGGTCTTCGTTCTTTGATCATAATCATCCCCATAAAAACAAGCTGAATTACGACGGCCATGGTTTCATAGGGAATGGCATCTAGCTTTAGCGCCATTTGAACCGAGGATGTCAAGACAAGACTCCCGAGTGCCAGCACCGCGTCTCCGTTCCGACCGTCCGAACTGAGCTCTTGAATTTTCAGCAGCAAAACCGCGAGAAGGCTTGTGTGCAAGCAAGACACAAATACTAAAACCGCATCCGGTGGTGTAGGCCAGTGGAACACGAAATTGACCAGGTGGGGCGAGGCCGCCGCTAAAACACCTGAGAGAACGAGTGCGCCAGGAATTAAAATTTTGGCGACGGAAAAGGTTCGTTTGGAGAGGCCCAGTATCTGTTGAGGAAGAATCCATTGGGCGCCGATAAACACAGTGAAGTAGATGGCTTTATAAAAGAGGCTGGCCTGCACAAACTCTTGATAGTTTAACGCAGAAATCGAGTGACTCATTAGGACCAGGTCAAACTGCGGAATTACCGCTGTTGTCAAAGAGAGTACAATGGGGCCCATCCAACCTTGTTCCGCAATGGGTACCGGTTTGGTTTCGTTTCTGAACAGAAAGGCCGAGGTGGTCCAGAGGCCCACAACCAGTGGACCTATTTGCGCAAACGCATATCGATCAAGAGAATCGGGAGTGCCCAAGGGGAGCCAAAGTAGTCCGTAGCGAGCCACGGCCATAAGAAAGGTGGCCACTGCTAAATGGGAATAGGCCATTCGAATTTGGAGTTGACCTAAATTCCAGGCAAGAACAAATGAAAGACCAATAATCATAACTGCATTTGAACTGGAAAGGAGCTCATCAATTGAGAACCAAAGGGCAAGAAGCGGAACTGAGAGCGCGCAAGTAATAGTCACGATTAAACGCAATGTAGATTTAGAAGAGGGATGGAAGCAGGAATAATACTGAAGCACACCGGGCATTGCCAAAAAAACGGAATAGTTGGCGATCCAACTATTTAGGTCGGAGAAGCTTTGAACCGAAAGATTTCGACCGGCAGAAATTTGATAGAGATAGTTCAGGACTCCGGCAATAACGTTCGCCAGGAAAAAAATTATGCCGGAGCGGTAAATCTGTTTTTTTGTCGACATGAGTCTTTATAGTATGGCTCAAGCTCACGACCCACAACGAAGGCACGATCAATCGCCCCGACGAACGTCCGGCCTAAAGCTGACAGCTGCCGCGCGATGGGCCTCATGGTAGGATTCCCGTAATGGCCAAAAGTCCAACGTGCGGTTATATCTTGGTTAAATTCGACAGCTTTGACACGAAAGTGTTCGAGCAGCGTCTTCGGGATCATCTGGGGTCGGGCGTGTCCCTGGTCTATAACTATCAGGGCAAAATCGAGCGACGTGATTTCGGTCCTGATGGAGTAAAGCTGAGCACGCTTCACTACTATCACTCGGGAGGATGGTCCGATACCCGTTGGATCCGGTGGCCCGCCTTTCTTTTGGTGATGATGAGAGAATTAGCCACCGTTTTCATCGAGCACCGGTTCAGGGTGGCCTACCTAGCGGGCGCCGATGTGTTGTTGTGGTGGACCTACCTCTTCAAGAAGATGGGTCGAGTTGAAAATATCACCACCACAATTGAGGACTGGAGTTTGCCGGCGCCTGGTGACGGTCTTTTCATGAGACTGAACAAGCTAAAAATTCGCTGGAACGATTGGATTGTGGAACGATTAGACATACGGGTGTTGATTCTCAATAAAGAGATCCATGAAGCTCGCAACCGTCATTTGGGTCCTTCAAAAAATGCCATTTGTTTGCCGGATCAATGGACCTGGTTTTTGGAGGCAAAGTCCCTTCCTCGCCCTGCCGAGAAGAGAAAGTTTATTTTACTTCTTGGGACCGCCCGGCCGCAGTTTGGTCTCGACTTGATTCTGTCGGTTTTGCCACGAGTCCATTCCGAGCTTGGAGTAGGGCTCAAGATTGTAGGTCCCAACCATGAGCTTTACGAGAGCCTTCTTGAGTCTGCAAAAACCCGAAATATTGACCATTTGATTCATTTTAGAGGATTTGTTGAAAGTGAGGACCTAAGCCAAGAAATATCCGATTGTTTCTGCGGACTGAATTTGCAGGAGAATCCGATCAACACCAGTGCACTGGCCGTGGCAGGGAGGGTCATTCATTACCTGCAGGAATTTATTGTTCCGGTAGTTACTCCTCATTCTGGCGCGGTGGTTCCTTTGATCCGAAAGCACTCTCTTGGGATCGTTTGTGAGCCCTTCGAACAATCTGTCGTCGAGGCCATCATCCGATCGAAATTAGAGTACGATGAGTTCGCAATGAACATTCAGAGGTTCTTTGACCAACGGGAAAAGGAAGTAGACCTCGATAAGATGTTCAGGTCTGAGATGGCAGTACTTGAGTCCAGACAGAACTCATGAGTTGATTGCATAAATGAGTTTACCTATCATCTAGAATCGGAGAGGCCGATGACTGTCGACTTTCTAAAAATGATGTGCACCTTCAGCCTCTGGCTTTTACTATATGCGCTTATATACATGCTGGCCCAAGCGGTTCTATTCAACCTGGTTCGAATAGTTGAACTGGTTCGTACTTGTGCCCTGATTGCAGTTGTCGTGGGAATCTTATTTTGGACTGCCTTTTATCTTTTGGCTAACTCAACGTTTGAGAGTGACGCTCACCGAGCTGTGCTGGCTTGGGCGGGACTCTTTGGGTCACTCGGTTTCAGCGGTACTTACATCGTTCTGGGGCCCCTATCTGCGGATCGTTCACTGTCTGCGCATATGTGTATTCTAATGTTTCGTTCTGGGGGGCGCATGAAAGAGCAAGAGCTGCTCAATATTTATAGCCAAAGCGTAGTTTTCCAAAAAAGGTTTTCGGAATATGACAAAAAAGGAGTGATGAAGCGGGAGGGAGGGGACCTGATATTAACGGCTCGAGGCGCCCGAATCGCCAAGTTTTTTGCCTTCATTCTTAAAATGTTGAATATGAAAGAAAATTTCTGAAGACTTTTTCCAGCAGTTCCCAAATATTCCAGCGACTATCGTGGATTCTTTTGATCGGAGTCTACGTTTACTTATTTCTAATTGGTCTTTCTCGCGAAAATGCATGGGTTTCGCCCGAAATGATACCAATGACTGAAGGTTTTTTAAAAAAGAAACTGGACTTCATGTCGACCGCCTGGTGGATCGAAGGTCTTAACTATCCTTTGTATGAGTATTCGCCGAGGATTTACCGACCCATGTCCTCTTTCATGCAGATGCTAGACTTCGATTTTCGACATTGGCTATGGCAAATAGTTCCGCCCCATCCTGCCGTTTCCTTTACTTGGATATTTTCGCTGGTCTTATCACCCTATTTTCTCTATCGACTGTTGGGTCTTTTAACTGTGTCTCGTCCAGTGGCCACTTTTATTTGTGGAATTTACTTGTCCAACGCAGCTTTCCTTTCGGTGGTCGTGATGTACTTTCGCCCGGCGAAGGCCATGACGAACTTTTCCTTGATATTCGCGCTCTATCTTGCGGCCTTGGCGGCCAAGGATAGGTCAGCGTTTTCTAAAACAATCTTACTATACGCCTTTCTCGTCCCCTCCTTGCTTTGGGACGAATCTGCGGTCGTGATGTTCCCCGCGCTGGTTATTCTGTTTCCATCCCTTGTCCTGCGGGACTGGCGTCAGAGGGGCGCCTTTGTAGCGGCCCTTTTGGCGGGTGCATTTCTCTACACAATTTTATTGCCTAAGGTCACCGTTTGGGCCCGTTATCCCGCACCCAATTTAATGGCATACAGTCCCACAAAGACTGCATTCGACTTGTTCGGTTTGGAACGAATTCTGACACTTTTTCATGACTATCTCTATAATCTGAAGATAGCGGTTATGGACTGTGCGGGCCTAACGGTACCCTGGTTTCCTTCTAGTTTTTGGTTTTCGGGACTGCAGTACGCACAGTACTTAATTGTCGCCTTTAGTTTAGGGTTTTTCGCACTGAGGTGCCGTTTGCGATTCTGGAGAGAGATGTGGTTTAGGGGTTTAGCCCTTTTCACTCTATTTGTCGGTTTGGATACCTATGCCCTATCTACTATTGGAAACAACATCTGGGGATTGTACTATTACGGTGCTTATGTGGGAGTCTCCTTTATAGTCCTGTTCGCCTTTTTTCTACAGAGGATTTACGAGTCAGGTCGGCTTGGACAGGTACTTGTGGCAGTCTTGTCAGCGACTGTGACTGTTTGCTCGTTGTATATTTTCGAACGAACGAATTTCGCATATAAATTTGCCCATTATTATGCGGATGGAGCGATCGGACCGGGTCCCGTTCTTAAGAAAATATTTAAAAACGAAACGAACCGATTTGATTTTATGGAGGCCAACGCCTTGCCTCGAATGGGCGAACTTACGGATCAATATTGGCGTTGCAAACGGGAAAAGGTTTTCTGTGATGCCCCCAATGAAAGTGAGCTAAGGTACCTTTTGGTCGAGCTCAAAATTTATTAGAATTAATTCGTTTCTATCTGAATTTTGTCTGGGCCCGGCAATTCTTGAGCTCGGGCCACAATAAAACCATCCACGTGCATGGATTTGGAAACGTCAGCCTCGCACAGAACTTTGTAGTTACTTTGTTCAAGTTTTTTGATGCAATCTTGATGCAGCTGATCCGAATGGGTTGAAATAACCCAGTAGCGGACGAGTCGATTGGAAATTGTTTTCTTGGCTCCGTCTAGCATATCGGCCTCTGCCCCTTGAATATCGGCGTGGAGAATGTCGATGAATTTAATGCCGTTCTGTGCAACAAAGTCATCAATGCATATCATTTTCTGATTGGTTTCGACGTCCTTAATTCCGGCGAGGGTCAGTTTTTTCTTAGTCCACGGCCCCGAACTTGCGCCGACGAAATATTGGTAAAAATGGCCCTGGAACCCATTCAGAGCAAAATTCTTTTTTCCATCTTCGAGTCTGTCTGCTTCCGGCTCAACCATGTAGGCCTCTGCATTCGCGACCTTGCTTTTAAACCACATGGAGTAAAACGCCCACCAAGAACCGAGTTCAACGATGGTTGCATTGGACGGTATGGTCTCGAGAATGACCTGGAACGCAAATTCCTCGGAGGGTTCATGTACACCTTTGTTGACCTCGAAAAGATGAGTCATCATGCCACGATTAGTGGGAGTTGAGTAACATCCGGTGAAAATCTTTAAGCCGTTGTGCATAATCTGAAAATCGCCGCTCACATGTCCGGCCTCAGGGTGCCTTGGGATTTTTTTATTGTCTGCGCACTTAAGAATCTGCTCATGCTTTTCCTTGAGCCACTTGGTTTCTCTTTTTGTTAACACCTGCGGGCAGACCTTAAGAATCTGTTCGTAGACGAAGGGTTTCCAAAATTCTTGAATGGCGCCCATGAAAAATCTCCTTGAAGTACTGCCCATGGTAGCACAGGCAATATCTCTTTGGGCAGTCGCGTACAGGAATCCATCCGGCCATCAGTCCAGGTTTGCCATCGGTCGAAGGTTGGGTGAAAATTGGTTGTGGGATGGACGGAACAAAAGGTCAAAGTTCGGGTTTGGGTCGAGCACTCGCGAAAGACCCGTGGTGCTTGGCATCCTGCACGATGGCTGGCCGAGGTCATTTGGATTGCTCACATCGGTCCTTCTCGAATTCGAAACTATCCCAGACACATTCGCATTTGGCTGACGGTGGCCTGTCGTTTGAAGTCGAACTGGCTAAGGCCCCTTCTTTTGCCTGTCTATTGGTTGGTGCGTCTAATAGATCGGATTTTTCATCGAGAGAGATTACTTGTTCTATCGCCATCGAATTTGAGAGACATCGGTTTGGATGAGAGATTGCAATCGATTGTGAGGGGACTCAATGAGGGTCAATGCTCGTCTCAGGAACGCGATCAAATCACCGAAGCGATCGCACAATTGACGAACCAGCGGGTGTCATGTGGTGGATCAGAAAAGACAAGCCCTGCGGTCGATGTGCTGAAGGAGGAAGGGATAATGCCTTTACCCCACCTCGGTCTTTCTGCGGTCCAGGTTCAGGACATTGTCCGCTATTTCAAATCAATGGGAATTTATGGCGCCCATCTTCCAGTGTTTAGTGACGGAGTCGCACGCAAATGGGGAGATCCAAATGTTCGAAACTTTCCATTTGGTTCGTATACATTGGCAGACTCCGTCCATGCTCCACATTTGTTGGAGTTGGGGTTGAACAAGGACGTTTTGAGTCTGGTGGAAAACTATTTCGGGTGTGCACCTTCTCTTTTTTCGATTCATGCGTGGTGGTCGTTCCCTGGCCATCTCACGGCCGGTCCCCAAATTTATCATCGCGATCATGACGACTATCGATTTCTCGCTTTATTCGTTTACTTGACCGATGTGGAGGGAGGAGAATTTGGCGGCGAGCACGAGTTCATTAAGGGTAGTCATAGAATCGAGACCATGCGGAAACACTTCGCGAAAGCTCCTCATCTGGCAGAGGAGTTCTTTTACCCGCGATTTAAGGGAAACAGTGCAGACGAAGTAAAGATGTATAAGAAATTATTTTCCAATAAGGTCACACCCGTCGTTGGCAAAAAAGGGTCTGTCTTCTTGGCGGATACCTTTGGCTTGCACAAAGGTGTGCCACCGAAATCGGATGATCGCTTGGTTTGTTGGATCAGGTATGGACTTAGAAAAAATTTAGCTTACGTAACGGACAAGTTCTCGCCAGTGGAGTTCAACTGGACATCGGGTCGGGTGCCAGACGACGCCTATCATCGGCATGTCACGAGACTAATTTTGCGGCAGCAAAGATTGGAATCAGGGCCTCAGGCAGTTCTGGGGTGACTGGATCGTGGGTGAGTTGGAATCAGTTCCCCGGCACACTCCGTCAGAAGAGAGGTTAAAGCCAAGTCTCTTGCACACTTCGACTGCAAATGGGACGGGTGTCCCTTCTTGAAAAACAATCCAACTTAGAGGGATGCATCGTGCAAATGATTCCAATTTTTCGACTTCCTCCTTTCGGTAAGAAAGAGCTTGAAGATATTGAGGGCTTGGCGGGAAGTATTTGGTTATGGCCAGTATGTTTTCGGGTTCCTGGAGTGAATTCAGGTTCGGACAGTCACTGCCACGCATTCTTTGAGCGAAGTAGTAGTGTGCAACCGAAGTGTACTGAGGATTGGTAAATGGAAAGGCCATGCCTGTCCCACAGGCGCCATGCGATCGATTGAGCGCCTCGTAGGCAGGGAGTACCGGAGCCATTGGCATCTTCTGAATAGGCGGATAGTCGAGAACGACGAGTGCCAGTAGTGCACCAGGCAGAGTTAAGTAACGCAGCCAATTTGTCGAATGATGAAGATAAATTCCAACAATCATGAGTAATGAAAAGTGTGTCCACACGCCGGCTCTAGATGGTACTCGCACGCGAGGAAAGATTTTCGCTTGCCAATACGAGGGACTCCAGCCCAACGCGGGAATATCTGGGGCGAGTGATAGCCAAAAGGTAAAGGCAGCAAAGCCCAAGAAGAAAAGGAGGTTCCGCTTTTCAGCACCTGAAAAGTCCTTACATTTGAAGGCCAAGTGTGCGACGGCCAGCAAGGCAATGATCAAGATTGTCCATCGAATACCGTTGGTTCGCTCATGTGGATTACTGTCCCCCAGATTCGATAAGATCGAGGAATTGATAACATCACGAAGTGGATTCCAGTCCACACCATTTTGCTCAAGACTAATGTCACCCGCTAAATAGTCGACGGGATGGGCGCAAAATATATTCATAAACGGATGGACGTCGTATTGCTCGAGCACTCCGTAATTTTTGGATTCCTCAGAAGTGATTTTCGCGCCCGGGGGGGTCGCCATAAAAAAGCTCCAGCCCAAAAGAATCATGGCGGGAACAATGGCGGTGATTAGACGAAGCAGGATTGGCTTGAATCGAACGCGCGTTTCAGGCTGGAGAAAAAGAAACAACAGGAAAAATGGACTTAGAAAAATGGAGGTAACTAAATAGTAGTGGGCACCAGAGGCAGCTATTAAAAATGCGACGGCCGAAAGGGCCAGGCTTCGCCAAGATTTTCCCTTAAAAACGAGATACAGTCCTAAAAAAATAAGAGGCACGTGGAAAGTACCAGCCAGGGCAGGATGGACCTTCGCGCGAGCGCGAGTGTAAGCACAAATGGCCCAGGCCAGGCTCAGTGGCAGTCGAACAGATATGCGCCAGCCCAAGATAAGACCGAGAATGTACATGGCCAAAAAATTGAAAGCGACAATTGTAAGGGTGAAAGCCGTGGAGACCTGTTCAATAGGGACCAGGTAAGAGTAGAGGAGGCCAAGCCACCTCTCCATCCAAGACACCCAAAGCGAAATACCATGAACGGGATCAATTCCGTCGATGTAAAGCGAGCCGTAAAAATAGCGAGATGGGTGGTCCTGCCATAGCTTTTTTGCCAAATCATAGGTGTACGGCAAACTCGCTGGATCGCTGCCGTCACTCATGACGGTGTCGGTGCGGCCATCTAAGAGCGCTTGGCTACCAGGGTAGAAATAAACGTAAAGCGCGATCAGCAGAAAGCCAATCACGCCTACGATTTCGGCCGCCTTCCGTGTGCGGTCAGTCCATGCGGGCATGGCCCCTATTATCGTTGGGTCGGGGACTCTTCGCAAGGCCGAATCTTGGCGATCAACTCAGCTCGGCGGAATCCTCTGCCACTTTCCTCAATCGCTGTCTTGAGCGGTCGTCCATCTCGGCTTTTGATCCTAAAGAATTTGCCGAATGAGGTGTCATTCGGATCGACTTTCGCGACCAATCCCGATTCGGCGAGCTCACCTATATCTTGCGGGCCTTGGGCGTCATCGACCTGAATCCTTTGGTGAAGTTTTTTGAAGTCGACGGCAAAAGAGTGGCCAGCCACGAATATCCCGCAGTGGTTGAACTGGCGACCCGTATAGGAAAGAAAGATGGTGATTTCGGGCCCCTCCACGTCACTCAAAATGACGAAATCATGGGTGTTGGCGAGCGTGATTTCCTTATCGAGTGCCTCGGTCGCCGAGGCGAACGGTGTGATGAACGAAAAGAATATGGCCATTGCAAAAAGTTTCATAAGAACCCCCTTGTGGGGACCCAAGGTAGAGCGGGTACTAGGGATTGGGTAACAGGATTCTTCTGGGTGTAGGATAGGCGAAGCCTATGGTGCTGGTTCCGGATTTGGTTCCAAGATATTGAACAAAATT
>JBFWON010000077.1:0-20936 GCA_050250515.1 Bdellovibrionales bacterium
AGCGAAGACGATCTTCGATGTTGACATTTTCTGAGGGGAAGGGAATTCGAAAATGTTTATTCTCCTCGCCCCAATGCACCTTGCTGTAAAGGTCACCGGTCCGGGCTTAATGCTTCCAAGCGATTTGGTGATAGGATTCGCCGGCGCGATAGGGTTTAAGCTCCCCAAAGTCGCCCTCAGGAGAATGGCGAAGTCCCAAATCATCGTCACCATCTTCATAAGGATCGGGCTGAAGCCCACGATGCAGGACTGGACGTGGATAAACCACGAGCTGAGCTTCAAATCTAAAAATCTTCCAGGCGCGAAACAGACCAAGAGGGAAGTAGGTCTCTAAGATGATCACAGGTAACGGGGTCAATCCACGTTTCGCGGCTTTTAAACTGACCTTAATCATCTTGGTCGATTCTGTGGGCTTCAGATGATAGCGCTGAGGTTGGCTGACCGGGACGGCGGAACTCCCCGTTCGTATCAGGAGGTCCGTCTTTGTCTTGGCCCGCTTTTGCCTGAGTTCAAAGGTGACGGATTGGTCCTCACCCTCAAAGGCCTCTTCACTTCCGCGGTAGTCGAGCCGAACTCCCTTTAGGTTGTAATGGGTCTGGAGCATCGAAACCACAAACACTGAAAACATCGCAAAGCCCAAAAGAAAGATAAGATTATTATTGTAGGTTGCCGCGGTCAGAATCATGACCACGATGATTCCTAAAAAGAGAAACCCGACTCCACTTGGCATGATGTATATGCGGTTTGTGCGGAACATAGACCTTACTCCGCGGCTAGACTTAAAATGAATTCCTTCGACTTTTGAAAGGCCGAACCTGTCGGAAACCGCATACGATGATTGATCACCCATGGACCCACGGTCTGCACATCCTCAGGCACCACAAAGTCTCGACCGGCCAAAAAAGCAAACGCTCGGGCCGCCGACAAAAGTGCCAATCCTGAACGTGGCGACAATCCGGAGAAGTGAGCATTCAGTCCACGGGAATGACTCACGATCCGATGGACGAATTCGAGAATTGGCTCCGCACAATGAATGCGCTCGACTTGTTCCTGGGCGGCTAGAAGATCTTCTTTGCTCATTAGGGCGACAAAGTCTTCTTCTTTCTTGCGATTGCCACGCAACAGTTCCATTTCAAATTTGGAATCTGGAAATCCCATATGAATTCGCATCAAAAATCGATCGAGCTGGGACTCTGGCAATGGGTAAGTTCCCACCTGCTCACGTGGATTCTGAGTTCCCACGACGAAAAAGGGGGTAGGAAGCTCTCGAGTCACACCCTCCATTGAAATCCGGCGTTCTTCCATCGCCTGCAAAAAGGCGCTTTGGGTTCGCGGCGTTCCGCGATTGAGTTCATCCGCGATCAAAACATTGGTAAAAATCGGTCCAGGATGAAAATGAAACGACTTGTTCGAAGCATCGAAAATCGCTGTTCCAAGAATATCCGCCGGCAACAGGTCATTGGTGAATTGAATCCGTTTGGTTTCCAAACCCAAGACACGAGCAAGACTTCGTACCAACGTGGTTTTGCCCACACCCGGAACATCCTCAACCAGAAGGTGCCCTTTGGCCAGAATGCAAGCCAATGAGACACGTACTTGCTCCGGCTTACCCAAAATAATGGAATCCAAGGCATCAAGTACCGGCTGCAAGGGAGATTTGACCGAAGTCGATTTGGTAGCCAAAAGCATACCTATGGATCGGCTTTTCAGTAATTCCTGTACAGGTCTAGCGACCTAGTTTTTCCATGAGTTTTTGATAGATTCCGTCAAATCCCCCATTGGACATGATCAAAATCACGTCTTTCGGCTTTGCCCAGACCTTGATCCTGTCAATCAGTTCGTCAACACCGGAGCCTGATTCCGCGTGTTGTCCGGTTCGCTGCAGGTCTTGAATCAGCTTATCCGTCGAGAATCGATCGGTTTCAGAAATTTTTGATTGGTCGTATGGACGTGCGACAAAGATCGCATCGGCCGAGCGAAAAGCCTGCGCATATTGCTGCTGAAAAATGCTTCTTCTTGAAGTCGCCGAACGAGGTTCAAAGACCGCAATGATCCGACGGCCGGGGAATTGCTCTTTCATCGACCGCAGTGTGAGATCAACGGCGGTTGGATGATGGGCAAAATCCTCGATTACAGTAATACCGGCCACTTCGCCCAAAAGCTCTTGCCGCCGCTTAACACCCTTGAAATCTGACAGTGCTTGCAGAACCGTGGATTCATTCCAGCCCAAGACATCAGCCATCGCGTAAACAGATAGGGCATTGAGGCTGTTGTGCTCTCCGAAAATTTTCAACGCCAAATCGGCGACCGCTTTTCCCTCGCGAATCACACTGAACTGATTTCGTCCGTGCAAAGACTCTCTTTTGGACATTTGGTAATTTCCACTGGCCACCCCATAACCCACTTGATTCTTGGCTTTGCAGAATTTCAACAGATCCGCAATATTCGGATCGGCCGCATGATAAACCAAAGTTCCCTCTGGCGGAATGAGTTCCAACAATGAGCGAAAGGCGGATTTGACGTGTTCGAGATCACGGTAAATATCGGCGTGATCGAACTCCACCGAGGTCAAAATTACATGGCGAGGTCGATAGTGAATAAATTTGGGAACTTTGTCGAAAAACGCGGTGTCGTACTCATCCCCTTCAATAACAAAGGTATCGGCCGCAGGTGAACGAAACGAGTATTCAAAGTTCAGCGGGATCCCACCAATCAAAAATCCTGGCTTTAATCCGATTTTCTCAGTGACCCAAGCTAACAAAGAAGTCGTCGTGGTTTTGCCGTGCGTTCCCGCCACCACAAAACTGTTTCGTTTAGCAATGACAAATTCGCCAAGAGCTTTGGGCAAACTGGTGTAAGGAATTTCTTGGGCCAGAACCGCGTCGGCCTCTGGATTGCCCCGGCTGATCACATTTCCGATCACCACGAGGTCCGGTCGCGGATTTAGGTTTTCCGGCTTATAACCGTTGGCCACGGGAATTTTCAGCTGAGCCAGCTGAGTCGACATAGGTGGATAAACATTTTGATCACTTCCCGTAATCTTAAAGCCTTGGGTTTTCAAAATCCCCGCCAATGAAGCCATGGCCGTTCCGCAAATTCCGACTAAATGAATATGAGATCCCGGCTTTAATCCGTTCATTTTGACTCCTTGTTCAAACTCTCCACGACCCAGTTGTGAAGCAATGGTCGAAGTTTTACGAAATTCCCATTCTTCCGTGTTGGATGGACACGATTGCTCAGAATCACCACCATAAGATCTCTTTTGGGATCCAGCCAAAAAGAGGTTCCGGTAAATCCAGTATGCCCTGCGGACTGCGAGCTAAAGTAACGTCCGCAGCTGGCACCGGGCCGGGAAGGTTTCATAAATCCCAATCCCCAATCCCCGACGGATTTCGGAATTCGCCTGGCCATAAAGTAGCGAAGGACCTTTGAATCACCAAAGCGTTTCGAGTCGCCGCGCCAGGCTCGCCGGACCTCTAAGCCCCAGCGAACAACGCCGTCCATAGTTCCAAATAGACCCGCGTGGGAAGACACGCCACCAAAGGACCAACAATTTTCGTCGTGAACCTCGCCCTGCAGGGTCTTACCTCGCCACGGGCACTTTTCCGTCGGAGCATAGAGCGAGCGTTTGTAACGCGGCCGATTGCCAGGATGAAAAAATAGACCGCGAAGCCGAAGGGCCTCCACATTCTCCTGCCAAAGTTCCAAAAGTTCGCGCTCTTTGGCGGCCCTCAAATAGGCGCCCATCATCCAAAGATCAGGATCCGAGTAGACCGCTTGATCGCGCTTCTTAGGTTTGAGTTGAGCCAATCTTTTTTCCAACTGAGCCCATCGTTTTTCGGGGACAAGAGGCCCTTTGAGTTTCTTGTACATAGGCAGCCACCACTCGAGACCCGCCGTGTGTGAAAGTAGCTGATAGGGCGTCGCCCGAAGCTTGGTCCAAGGTAGATGTCGACTGAGAGGCTGCTTGAGCTCCGCCCGATGATCACTGAAGTACTGAACCGCCACACTGCTGGTGAATATAATTTTGGTGAGGGAGGCCAAATCATAATAAGGATAGGTTTTGCCCCACTCCACCCGGCCCGCACGGCGACCACGATACCAGGCTTCAATCACCACGCCAGGGGTGGCCTCCCGCAAGACGTCTGACTCGAATTCGAGCCGCTGATTCAACCGACGTTCAAATCCTTTCATGAAGAAGCACCGAGGATTCCCGACGGGATCTCCAAGTGTCCACGTTTCCCACCCACGAGTTTTGCCGACGTGTTGAAGGGCAGTGGCATTTGCCGTTTGACGTCGTGACCGGCCGGCACCCCTTTGAATACAGGAATTTTTTGGCGCTGAGCAAACCGATGAATCACATCACCCCAAAGAACGCGCCGAGCTTTCGCGTCGTTCAGTAGACAATCACCGAACACGACCGCTTTTGCTTTCTTTAGCCAGCCCGCCTGTTCAAATTGAACGAGCATACGATCCATTCGATAGGGCCACTCCCCCGTCTCTTCAAAAAATAAAATGCAACCCTTAGGATCAAAGGCTCCGGCCGTACCAAGCGAGGACTGCAACACCACCATATTTCCGCCCCAGACAGGGCCGCGGACCGTATGCTTCTTTCGGGCGGCGGAATTGAGTGGCGTAAGACCGTTGTATGTGACGGAGTCCATCTTGCCGAAAATTAAATTCAAGAGAGTTCGTCGCTCCGCTGCAGACATACGGCCACTGCCCGCCCGACACAGCAAGGTGCCATGCAGAGTCGGCCAATTCCATTTCAAATTAAAGTGGGCATGCAGGCTGGTCATGTCGCTATAGCCTAGAAAAATTTTGCCGCGCTTAGGCTTTTTCCATTGGCGAATTTCGGGCATCAATCTCAAGGCCCCGTAGCCGCCACGAATGCACCAGATGATAGAAGAATCCTTCGCATAAATCGCCCTTTTCAAATGCTTAAGGCGAATGGCATCCGTATTGGCGACGACGGGAGCTTTTCCAAAAATATCGTGGGGGACTCGGGGCCTGAGTCCAAGGGATTTGAGAAATCGAATACCGGCTTGAAGCTCGGCCCGGCTGCATGCACTGGCCGGCGCTACCACATCGACAATATCGCCTTTTTTCACTGGTGAAATTCGCATTGTCCCTAAGGATAAGACTCTTAAAACCCGTAGCCAAGCCCTGATCTCAATTGTAAACTCCTTGGCCTATATGGATAAAATCATTTGCGTTGGTAAGAACTATCTGAAACACGCCATGGAACTTGGGGATGCTATTCCCGAAGAGCCGATTTATTTTTTGAAGCCACCCAGCACGATCGCGAAGGCACAGGGAAAGATAGCTCTGCCCGCGAATGGCGATTTGCACCATGAGCTAGAGTTGGTCTTTGAAATCGGCCGCCGCGGGGGTGATTGGATGTTCACGCGCTTTACCATCGGGCTAGATTTGACCCTTCGAAACCTACAAGCCCACTTAAAGAAAAGTGGCCAACCCTGGGAAAAAGCGAAGGTCTTTCGAAATTCCATTGTCCTTGGCGAATGGCGCCCGGTTTCTTCTTTGGAGCAGGCCATGAACATGCCATTTTCTTTGAAGGTGAATGGAGAGGTGCGTCAGCAAGGGGTAGGCCGCGACATGCGATGGACACCCGATTGGGTTTTGCAGGATCTGCCAAAATTCTTCCCCCTGTGTGAGGGCGATCTGCTTTTCACTGGAACTCCCGAAGGCGTCGGCCCCATTAAGAACGGCGATGTGCTGCGCGGCGAATGCGGCGAGATCACTTGGGAGTTTGTGGCAACAAGAGATTGAGCGGCTGGTCAGTTTATCGACCGGCGCCAATCATTCGATACGAGTGGCGGGCGAAGTCTTCCATTTAATTTGAAGACGGCGAGAAACAAGGCCAGTAAATCCGCTGATAAATTTTCGATAACATCGCCGTGAGTGAATGCGAATGACGGCATGCAAGTGATTGGAGGCCACCACCGCATCATAGGTTTTAATTCCCAGTTTCTTGGCAAGCCGAAACCACTCGGCAAGCAAGACTCGTTCGTTTTGTCTCAGGCTATGTCGAGTCGATTTAAGGATAATATGAATCGGATATTTGGTTGAAAGCGGCCTGGCCGATTTTCTCTTGCTTTTTCTTTGAGTAAACAAACCGTGCGCACTTTTCATCTGAATAAGGCTGAGTTGTTTCATGAAAGAGACTCTAACATGGCTTTTTGAAAACAGATTTTTGGGCTTTTTGCCGTCCAGCACTTGTTCGCCGAAATTCGCGCTGGCGGCGACCAAACCAAGATCCCACTTGCGCGAAACATAAATTAAAATCTTTTAAGTAGCCAATCCGAGGGCGGCTGATAGCTTGAATCGGTGAACACCCCTTTATCAAGCCTGAGGCTCGGGCTTTCGAAAGTGCTGGCCGTGATCCTCACTCCATTCATTGCTTTTGGTTGTGCCCATTCGAGGACAGCGCGTTTTGAATCGGCATTGAAGACGGGCCGGTGTGATGAGGCTCTTCAGAATATTCCTGAAAATCATGAGTCCATAAAGTTTTTAAACAAAACTCAACATATTGCCGGAACCGCCATGTCTTATGCGGTGACCGGGGGCGGTTATACGGCCGATGTGGTCATCGTAGTGGGCGGAGTGGGTTTGATTCTTGTGGCCCTATGTGCTCCCGCCCTTTTAGCTCATGGAGGGCAGTGCTTGCCTTGGCCCGCAACGGGAACCACATCGTCTTCTTCCAAATCAAAAGACTCAAACTCAGTCCTAGAGGGGCCCAACCTGGGCGGCAAGGTCTTTAAGGCGACCGCCGACTGGAGATGCCCCGACGTTTCACCTTTAGCCAAATCTTTTCGCCGAGTGGCCGAATGTCAGGCTCATCAAGGCCAAGAAGGCTCTGCAATCGCCGTTCGAACTTTGGGTCTGGTGCGAAACGATCCCGGTTTTTGGGGATGCATGAAGCCCTCGGAGCGCCAAGAATTTCTTACGATGATGGAGAGTTATCGGGCCGCGCATTAGGCAGCAAAGTCATGCCCTGCATGGTGAAGCTCACCACTTGATCGGCTGAAACTTCGCGGGTGGCAAATTTCGTCAGAACTTTTAAGACAGATTCTTTCAATTCGCGCCGCAAATCTTCCCAATCCGATTGGGCGATGCTCAGACACACACTCAGTGTTTCACGCTCTTCAATCGATTTATGCTCAATTTGATCGGCGTGCAGCTGCAAGGTTTGTTGATGCGCAATCTGAATGGCGCGAGAGGCCCCCTGCTCGACTGTACTGGTGACTTCGTCACAGACTTTTATCAAGCTCACGCCATTGACTGTGCTCAATTCTAAGAGCCCCAAGCTCGCCAGACGATGGATGGCTTCGCGAACCTCGGCGGAAGATATCCCCAAGATTTCGGCCAATTCCAAGTTGGTGTAGCGACTCTCCGGCAGGCCCAAAATTTCAAGCAAAGCAAAATGGTACCACTCTGCAATGAGACGAAATTTCTCTAAACTTAGATTCCCCTGGTCATCCTGAGTTCGCTGAGCCAATCGCACTCGCGCCGATTTTCGAACTGAAGGCGAACGCCCAAACTTAGATTCAATTAAATCCCAAAAATGCTCTTGCTGCTCGGAACTTAACCCCAGCTTTCCGCCCAACCACTCCACCCTCTCGCGGGACAAACCTTGTCGGCCGGCCAAAAACTCACACAAGAATGACGGACTGATTTCCATATCGCGCGCAAAGGCCCTGAGCGAATACTGCGGTCGACGCTTTTGTCTAAGCTCGAGCTCCTGACGTAAGTAAAACCGAGGATCTTTCGGAAAATAATGAGGAATCATCGAAAGACTGTTTAGCTCAACTTTTAAGCAGCCGCAATCTCTGAGCGAGCGTTAGCGAACGTTTTGTTCGGCCGTGTCCTTTCAAACTGAACGGCTTCATGAGATTTCAGAATCTCCACTTTCAACAGGAGGGTTTCTAGTGAAAAAAGTTCTGATCTGTCTACTAGTTAGTCTGGGAATGGCGTCCATCGCCCAGGCCGAATCGGTCGGCCAATCCAGCACGAGTGTCAAAGAGACTAAAGATATCGGCGGATATGTTTCTATCGGCAATCCGTTTCCGTCTTTACTAGGTCTCAATGCGGCTTACAACCTCGACCAAAACTGGCGAGCGTCCGCGGGTTATGGTGAAGTCGAAGTGACGACTTCGATGACCTTTTCCAACGAAGGCATCACCAGCGAGAAGATTAAGGCCCAGACTTACGGTCTCGGTATGGAGTACCTGTTTCTCGACACTCAAGTTCGTCCCATCGTGGGCCTGCACGCCGGCTATTTCAGCGTTTCGGGTAAAGGAAAAATTTCGATTCAAGGAATCGAAAAGTCCACCGGCCTGGCGTATAGCAATCTCGGTTTGGATTGGACGACAGGTGGCGGATTCAATATGGGCACGGGCGTGAATGTCGCATTTCTTGGCGGCTCGGGTGCAAACTTTTATGCCAATGTTGGCTATTTCTTTTGAGGTGTAAAATGAGAATTTTTCTTTTCGTTTTAGCTTCTATGTTTCTAATTGGTCTTACCGGTTGCCAAACAATGCCTTACGAAGGACAAGCACGCGACGTGAAACGAAAGCCCCAAGAAGAAGGCGTTGTCGGAATTCCGCTTAATTTTCGCGATGAAGATCGCCAAAAGGCCGAGACCAAAATGCAATCCAACTGCGCTCCCGGAGCTTTCAAAATCATGGAAGAGGGCGAGGTCGCCGTTGGTCAGCAGACCAAATCCTCCGGTAAAGAAACCGATCGCAAGTCGACCGAGCGCAAAGTGGGAAGTCTTTTCGGTATGCCCCTCATCAGCGGCGATGCCGGCGGCAAGAACACTGAATCTTCGCAGGTCACGACGGATGTTAAAGAGTGGCGCATCTCCTATCGATGCATTAGTTCGAACGGAACTCCTCGTAAAACGAAGGTTCGCTAGAATTGGCGATGGGGCCCTTTAGGGGGCCTCACTTTCTCCTGAGTCGTTGACCTCGGTAGCGCGACACGACCTCAATTCCATTGTCGGGAATTTTAACTCCCGCCGCCCGAAAAGATTGAATGATAGAATACAATTCACGACCCGTCGGCCTAAAATGGCCACTGTTGTTGTCGATTCGAATCACTCGGCCATTCAAAACTGAAATTCCACCGGCAAAGACAACGGGAAACGGGAATGAGGAATGGTGGACTCGAGCCACTCCGGCCAATGCCAGCGGTTCAAGCACGAAGAGGCGTCCCTGATCGTCCACCACGAAATCCCAAAGCAAACTCAGACCGCTGACGTAGGACGTATTGAATAGAAGTCCATTGGAACCATAAAGCAAACCATTGCGAATAAACACCTGCCTCTTGGCCGCAGACTCTTCAGAAAAACGAAAAACCCAGCCCATGGGGTGAAAGCCAGAGTGCTCCCCCCAATATCGCATGAGCTTTTTCTTAGGTTTTAGGCTCGACTGAAGGGTCTGAATTTCGCCTAGGGGGGCCTCGCAACCCTTGTGCGCATGGGCAGCCGACATACCGAAAAACAGCACGGCTACAGACATTAGAACCAATATAAACGGTACTTGGCGACGGGTGGTCATAGCTGAACCCAAAATAGCAATTCAGGTGCCGACTTAAAACACTACGTTGAGCGTGATCATAGGTCGGAGCTCACTGTCGACGGCCTTCGTTCGGAAGTCACTGGATGGGTAGGCAGAGCCTGTGCCAGTTCTTACGGTATAGGTCTGTTTTCCGTAGGTGACAGTTCGGTAAATCAAAGTCGGCGAAATGCCGATTCCGGCGCCCATAATAAAATCGTAACCAACGGCCGCTTGGAATCCAGTTCCGTCTGTATTCTTGCGAGTCTCGTCCGTGGTGACGGCTCCGGTGGTTTGGTCCGTGTATTTTTGCGTGAAGATTTTGGTGGCGCTTAAAAAATAGGTGTACACAAATCGCCACCGGCCGAGGTAGCCACCAAGGCTGATTCCGGTTTCCTGTCTTTCTGTCAGTTCATTCAACCCTTCGCTATCCGCCGTACTCGGTCGACTGGAAGACACTCGATAATGATTGTAAGTGGCCCCCAGAAGAACGCTGTGCCAAACATAACCGAGTGTGGTGCGAGTGTCGATTCCCCATCCCGTTTGCGTCGGGACGTCCTGCGTTGTTGAGCCACCCGCCTGGCTTTCGAAGTCATTCTTCTTCACGTAAACAGGGAAGAATGTCTCTTCAAAATAGATTCCTTTCGCCCTCTGACTTTTGTCGGATTGGCCCGCGGCAAAGCCTTGCCAAGAGGCGAGGCCAATCAAAAAAAACATAGGTATTTTCAGAGTATTAAGCGTCATACAGCGACCTCCCAAACTCTGGCATTCCATCCCGTTAAACTCCCCACTCGAGACTCCGACCTTACAAGAATGAGACACTTGAAATACAAAATCATCTGGACGATAGGCGCGATTGGAATCGTTGGTTCAATGGGTGTTGGCTGCCAGAGAAATCTAGACGAAGGCGCCTCCCTAGCTCAGGACCGCCCTAAGGCGAGTCTTCGAGTTCAACCCTTCACCAACGTGACTACATTCACGCGAATTCAACCGAGTGAGACCTACACAAACTCAACGTCGAAGGAGTTCGATTTCTCTTCGAACTTCTCAGACTCCATCTTCTATTGTTCGTTCGATGGTTCACCGAGTGAGCCATGCCATCCGCCCATCACCTTTAGACGTCTCCCGGAAGGCGTTCATCAATTCGCCGTCTACTCCAATTCGCCGACCGGCGGCTTGGACGGTGTGGGAGTCTCCCACAACTGGACTGTGGACACCACACCCCCCACCACGCAAGTTTCCGGCACCCAAACGGCGCTCAATGCCATGGTGTTTGAAGTCTCGGCCAATGAGCCAGCCATTTTTGACTGCACGATCGACGGAGTTGTTCTGAATCCCTGTGTGTCCCCAATGAATCTGACCGGGCTCTCGAAAGGGCATCACATTTTTCATGCGTTCGCCATCGACCGTGCGGGCAATGCCGACCCGGTCGGTAGCACTTATGAATTTGATTTGGGTTCTCGCGATAACCTTACCACCCAGTTGACCTACGCCAATCCCAATCGGGCCTTTACCAATCAGACGTCGATCCAATTTGGTTTCACCTCGAACGATTCTCAGGCCACCTTCCTTTGCCGTCTGAGTGGACAAAGTTCCACCCGATGCTCTACGGATCACGTGATTTCAGGTCTTCCCGACGGGGACTACACTTTTCAAGTTCAAGCCCGCGACACATTTGGGTATGTGGATCCAGTCGGTGCCAGTCACACTTGGACGGTGGACACTGTGCCTCCGCTATCATCGGGGCTCGCCATTCGATCGACAAGTACAAGTCTGACGATCAGCTGGACCACCAATGAGCCTTCGTCCACTTCCCTTTACTGGGGGCGAGACGCCGATGCCTCACGCGTGGTGGCCGATGATGGCATACCCAAAACCAATCATCAGGTCAGGCTCACCGGGCTTTCAAGCAATACCAACTACACCGTCATACCAGCAGGGGTCGATCGGGCCGGAAACGGCTTTACGGGAGAGCGTGCTTCCGGTCGAACCATGCGCTAGGATCAGTCGAAAGGCCTTATATGAAAATGCTCATTTTTTTGCTCCCCTTTCTCACCTTCCTCTCCCCGGCCTGGAGTGAATCTTCATCCATCGTCATAAGGTTTGTTTCATTCACGGGTCAAAATTGCGGATATGTTCATTCACAAGCAGGATGGTTTATAGATCGCTGGTCTGACAGCCTTAGCCGGGGGGATATCCCCTGGGAAAAACTTCTGGGTCGCGATATTGAGCGCAGAGCCTTCGTCGTCCCAACGGCCGAAATACCAGATGAAAACTCGATATGGTCCCTCTATTTTCGGTTCTATGCTCTCCATAGCTCCACCAGCGCGGATCATTATGAGTCCGACTTTCATCTGACAAAAGAATTCGCCAACACATTACAACCCGGCGAAGTGAAAACAATGGCTCTCACCACCCAGCCCACGTATAGACCCGAACAAGGTCGTCAATGCACGCTCACGTTGCAATTTGTGGGGCTTTAGGGGCATATTTGTAACCTCAGTCGTCGACCGGAGGGCCACTATGTCCATGGAACTCAATTCTAAACACCTGTTTCGAACCTCCGTACTGACCTTAGCGACGGCGCTTTTACTTGCAGCCTGCGCGAGCGATCCGAATAAAAATGCAGCGGAAAACGCCACGCCCATATTGGACAATTGCTCGGGTGATGGATGTGGTGTCGTCGGGGGAATTTTGCTACTTACTCACGGTGTCTTGTCGGCAGGCGGAGGAGCGCCCACCAAATCCGATCGAAACGCGATCTATGGTCGATGTCAGATCGTCATTGTCTACAGCGAGCGCCTGGAGAAAAAACCTTGCGAGGATGTGGAACTCAAAGTATTCGGGCCGGGCGCGAATGGACGTGGAGTTTGGGTTCAAGGCGACACCTATGAAATCACCGGCCTGCAAAAGGGGAATTACCGCATCGAAGCCAAAAGTGAGGCTTATCGTGCGCACAATGAACTTAAGAAGGTTCGTTCCGGCTCTGAACTCGACATTCAAATCAAATTAGAAGCCAAGTAGGAGTTATGGAGACTAAAACCGAAAACCATGAATGTTGCCACCATCACGACAAGCCAGCCCGCCCCACGACACCCGAAGACTTAGAAAAGATTTTTATCTGCCCCATGCATCCCGAAGTGCGCCAAAAAGGTCCTGGCAATTGCCCTATCTGCGGAATGGCGCTGGAGCCTGAGGAAATCGACCTCAACGAAACGGAAAATCCAGAATTGGTGGACTTCACCAGACGTTTTAAGGTCTGCTTAGGACTTTCTGTTCCCCTGCTTATTCTGGCGATGTCCGATATGATTCCGGGGCAACCCGTGCAACACAGTTTACCTCACTGGCTCTTCGCGGGACTGCAAATGATTCTGGCCACACCGGTGGTCGCATGGGGTGGCGCCCCCTTTTTCCAACGAGCTTGGGAGTCCATCAAAACCCGCAACCTCAACATGTTCACACTGATTGGGATCGGCACCGGAGTGGCGTATCTTTACAGTGTACTCGCCACCTTGTTCCCCGGATTTTTGCCGGAGACGTTGAAGGTCCACGCCGGGCAGGTTCCCCTATACTTTGAGTCCGCCGGTGTGATCATCACGCTCGTGCTCCTCGGCCAAATTCTTGAGCTTCGGGCCCGCAGCCAAACTGGCCAAGCCATCAAGGCCCTCTTAGGCCTTTCACCCAAGACCGCCATTCGAATCGACCCGCAAGGAAATGAATCGGTTGTGGAGCTCAGCCACGTACAAGTCGGCGACCTTTTACGCGTACGTCCTGGTGAAAAAGTCCCCGTGGACGGTGAGATCGTGGAAGGCAAGAGCTCCATTGATGAATCCATGATCACCGGAGAATCCATGCCTGTCGAAAAGCAGGCCGAAAGCTTGGTGACCGGAGGCACGGTCAATGGCACAGGCTCTTTCACCATGCGCACCACTCGAGTTGGGAAAGACACCTTGCTGTCTCAAATCGTAAAAATGGTTTCGCAAGCGCAACGAAGCCGAGCGCCGATTCAAAAGTTAGCGGATCAGGTTTCCTCCTACTTCGTACCCACAGTTGTGCTGGTCGCGATTTTATCAGGCCTCAGTTGGTATTTTTGGGGACCGGAGCCCGCCTTGGCCTACGCAATCCTAAATTCGGTGGCGGTGCTGATCATCGCATGTCCATGCGCTTTGGGCCTTGCAACGCCCATGTCCATTATGGTGGGAACAGGCAAAGGCGCGACCCACGGCGTTCTTATCAAAAATGCAGAGGCCCTTGAGGTGCTGGAGAAAATCACCACTCTCGTGGTCGATAAGACGGGCACACTCACCGAGGGCAAGCCTAAGCTTTCAAAGGTGCTGACATTAACTGGTTTTGACCCGAGCCAGGTTTTGGCTTGTGCCGCCGCCTTGGAAAAATCAAGCGAGCATCCTCTGGCAAGTGCCATTGTGGCAGGTGCAAAAGAAAACCGAATCGACCTTCCAAAAGTTACCGACTTTGAATCCATCACCGGGATGGGCGTAAAGGGCATCGTCAACGGTCAATTGGTGATTGTCGGAAATCAAAGGCTGTTCGAAAAATTCAATGTCCCGCCGGCTGAATTGATGACGGCCGCCGAAGAGTTACAAATCGAAGGCCACGGCACGATGTGGGTTGCCATTGATTCAAGACCCGCCGCTATCTTGGGAGTTAAGGATCCGATCAAGGAAACCACACGACCCGCCCTTGAGTATTTTCGTGAAAAAGGTATCCAAGTGATCATGCTCACCGGCGACAATCGAATCACCGCCAAGTCGGTCGCCAACGAATTAAAGATCGATCGATTCGAAGCCGAGGTCCTGCCCGATCAAAAACATGCCATTATCCAAAAGCTGCAAAAGAGCGGACAAGTGGTGGCCATGGCGGGCGATGGCATCAACGATGCTCCTGCCTTAGCGCGAGCCGATGTAGGTGTGGCGATGGGTACGGGCACAGACGTGGCCATGGAGAGCGCCGGCGTGACGTTGGTAAAAGGTGATCTAATGGGAATTGCTCGCGCGCATCGGTTGAGCCGCCTGACAATGCGAAATATTCGACAAAATCTGGGGTTCGCTTTTGGCTACAACACATTGGGCGTCCCAATTGCCGCAGGCCTCTTGTATCCATTTTTTGGAGTCTTATTAAGCCCCATGCTGGCCAGCTTGGCCATGAGCCTAAGCTCAGTCTCCGTCATTGGAAATGCCTTGCGATTACGCCTTTCCGACCTAGAGGTATGATGGCGACGAGTGCCATCTCGATCGCTTTTCCATTTCACAAAATATTTCTGCCTATAATGCTGTTTCGAACTGAGACATATTTTAGTTTCAGATTGAAACTGTGCTTCCTCCTTCAGACACTAAGAAACATGCAAGGCGATTGGAAACTCCGGTTAATGAACAAATCATTAAAGGTCTTGATTGTTACTCTAGCTGTCGGCTCGATTTCCACGGTGGCTGTTTATATATTTGAGGCCTTCGGGATTAAATTGGCGAGCAATATAGCTTTCGGTGTTAGCGGATTTGCTTTGGGGTTCATTGTGGTCGCCTATCTCCTCACAATAGCTTCGGGTATAGGTTTGATCGCGGAGGAGTACTACTGGCACGGAACCAAAACACGATTTCCATTTCAATTAGGAGTTTTGGGCTCACTAATAGGCATTTTTATTTTTCTCGCGACAGTAGTAGGGGTACTATTTGTTCCCGGCCAGGAGAGTCGCTCTCATGCCCGGGTCGAAGTATCTAGTGTCGAACACGATGACTGGGCCAAGCACGTCAAACTGGCGCGCGAAATGTACGTCAGCGGACAGTATGACTCCTGCCTGTCAGAAATCGAGCGGCTGCCGGCATCGCTCCAGTCAACTGATATTGCAACTTTATTGGACTACTGCCGTCAGGGACAGGAGTTGAAACGTAGGCATCAGAATGGGGAACTGAAAGAGGAAAAAACAGCCCAGCCGCCCCCGCCTCCTGCAGGGGAATAATCTGAACGATAAGGACCAATTCTTTAAATTCCGACCGGTTGAAGAGGCGAACATTCCACTTCTTCGAAAGTGGTTGAAGCAGCCGCATGTTGCCCAGTACTGGCAAGAGACCGATGACGAAATCAAATTTCGCCATAAGTTCTTAGTGGAACTCCAGCAGCGAGGAGTTTGCCCTTACATCATTTTTCTAAGCAACAGACCCATTGGATTCATCCAATCCTACGAGGCCTGCAAGGTCGGTGGCGGATGGTGGCCAAACGAGGAACCCGGGGTCTTTGGCATCGATCAATTTATTGGCGAACCCGATTTAGTTGGCAAGGGCTATGGGACCCAACTGATCCAAGCTTTTGTCGACCGGCTTTGGACGGACCCCAAGGTGAGACAGATCATCACCGATCCAGATCCAAAAAATGGCCGTGCGATTCGCGCTTATGAAAAAGTCGGGTTCATCAAGGAGCAAGAGATCACCACTCCGGGTGGTCCCGCAATTTTGCTGCGGCTGAATCGGGGACGGTGAGCTCGCTCATCAATTTGAGGGCGAGATTGCCGGCGTCGGATTTGACCAAACACGCCGGATTTTCTTTCGAGCCATTGCGCTTGATTTTTTTGCCTTTGATTTCTTTAACGACAGGCTTGGGAAAGATCTCAACAATTTTTCCATGGATGGATCCACCGTACCACTTCCACTGGACGGCGCTCCCCACTTTCATCTTACTCGCCATGATCTAAGGAAGTTCCGTCGGATAGTTGCCGTCGAAGCAGGCGGCGCAGAATTCGTTGGGCTTACCTTTGACGGCCGTCATCATGCCTTCGACCGATAGATAGGCCAGGCTGTCCGCATCGATAAATTCGCGAATCTGTTCGAGCGAATGTTGCGAGGCAATCAATTGGGATCGACCGGGGGTGTCCACCCCATAAAAGCATGGACCCGTGGTCGGAGGCGATGCAATTCGAAAATGAACTTCTTTGGCGCCGGCCGTGCGAACGAGACGAATGATCTTTTGGCTGGTCGTCCCGCGCACCAGCGAATCATCGACCACGACCACCCGCTTACCCTTCAAGACTTCGCTTTGCGGATTCAATTTAATTTTCACCCCAAAGCTTCGAATACTTTGTGAGGGCTGAATGAAGGTTCGGCCAATATAGTGATTTCGAATAATTCCAAGTTCAAAAGGAATGTTACTTTGCCGAGCATAACCAATCGCCGCCGGAACGCCAGAGTCAGGTACTGGCACAACCACATCGGCATCGACATGACTCTCACGCGCCAAGATTTCACCCATACGTTTACGAGATTCATAAACACTTAAGCCGAACACTTGTGAATCAGGCCGAGCAAAGTAGACATGTTCAAAAACACACTTGGCCAATCGCTTTGGATCACCTGGGATGCGGTCACGATGTTCACCTTCATCATCGATCCAAACGATTTCTCCGGGCTCGATTTCTCGCACAAACTTAGCCCCGATCAGATCAAAGGCACAAGTCTCGCTGGCCAAAACCCAACTGGAGGTCCCATCTCCTAACGGTCGTCGCCCTAATACCAAGGGCCGAAAACCAAAGGGATCTCGAACCGCGATCAACCGCTTATGTGTAAGAAGCACCAGCGAATAAGCGCCCGTCAACCTCGGCAAAGATTCTTTCAAGCAAGCCACTATGTCGCGAGAGGATTGATGGGCCAGCATATGCAGCAGGCACTCGGTGTCGTTGGTCCCTTGAAAGATCGAACCTCGTTGCTTGAGTTCCTCGCGCAACTGATCCGCGTTGACGATGTTCCCGTTGTGGGCCAGCGCCGCAGGACCCGTCAAAAGCTGAGCCGCCAATGGCTGTACGTTATGAAGCTGACTGGCACCCGCGGTAGAATATCGCGTGTGGCCGATGGCCGCAGTTCCCTCGAGTCGGATTAAATCGGCTTCTTTAAAAACCTCGCCGACCAAACCCATCCCTTTGTGGGTGACATGCTCACCGTTATTCAAACTGACAATGCCAGCCGACTCTTGTCCACGATGTTGCTGAGCATACAGTCCCAAGTAAGCCATACGACTGGCTTCCGGATCGCCCCAAACTCCAAAAATGGCACACTCTTCACGCCAACTCGGCAAAATTCCTCCGCCAGCCATCTTCGTACATTTTCCGTAATTTGGAAAGATCATGTTGTCGCCCGCCAAGGTCCAAACCTCCAGGGGCCACTTGTCCTAATCTCTTCAATTCGCCACCGAAGGTCGCCGTCTGCCCCTCTAAAAGTGTCTTAAGCGACTGATCTTCGCCGACAAAAAGAACCTCGTAGAGAGTCTCCGACCAGAGATCGAGATCTTTAACGTCGATCTTAGCGCCCAGTTTGTCCGTGCACATTCTAAATAGAGAATAGGCCAAACCGAATTTTCCCACCAACCGGGTCGCCATGGAGGTGTTGCCTTCCGTCGCCTTACGAAGCCCACGCATCCAGCGAGCCAATCTCGCCATGTCCAAGTGGCCTGAAAAATGTGCATCCCGCTTCAGCTGATCCCCAATAAAGTGGACCATCGGCAAACGCCATAAATATATGGCGTCGCCGGCCCGCTGAAACTGAGACGCTGGAATTCCAGCCAAAGACTCCCGCAAGCCCACCATTCCGGTCGCCGGAGTGGAGGTGATATTCACTCCCATAGTTTCGTTGTAAAAACTGACATTCCCACTGATCACTGGAATGTCGAAAAATTTCGCACACTCGGCCAGGCCCTCCACGGCGGCAACAAAGTCCGTCATAATCTCCGGCTTCTCCGGATTGCCGAAGTTCAAACAGTCGGTTAGAGCCAAAGGAAGAAATCCTTTGCTCGACAATTCAAGCGCCGGCGCCATCGCCGCATCCTGACCGCCCAACTGAGCATCTAAACGCATCAGATAGGGACGGCAACCCAAGACTAAGCCAAGGGCTCGGTTGGAATGGGGCAAACGAATCGCCGCGACTGGTTCTTCACAGTCTTTGACGGTTTGAGCCCCGACTCGCTGATCGTACTGCTGAAAAATCCAACGTCTTGAGCACCCATCTGGACTACCCAGAACAGTTTCAAAATCGAGCTCTTCAGACTTGACCGTCGCCGCTTTTCGCACCGGTTGCCAAGGATGGTAGAATCTCTCATACAACGGGGCATTGTCCGTCAAAAGATTCGGATCGATCTGACAAATCTTCTCATTTTTCCAGAACAATTCGACCTCGGGTCCTTTGATCACTTCACCTAAGATTTGCGCATCCAAAGACCAATGATGAAAAACAGCCTGCAGCTGTTTAAATTTATCAGGCTCGCAAACCAACAGCATGCGCTCCTGACTTTCCGACAGCAAAATCTCTTCGGGTCCTAAAGAGGAATCGCGCAATGGCACTCGGTCCAAATGCAGCCGGAATCCCACGCCGCCCTTAGCGGCCATCTCAAAACTCGAACTGGTGAGTCCCGCGGCGCCCATATCTTGAATGGCCACCACCAAGCCCTTTTTGATCACCTCGATACAACTTTCGATCAAAAGCTTCTCATAGAACGGATCACCAATTTGCACGGTTGGGCGCTTGCTGGCGCTGTCCGAACCAAAAGACTCACTGGCCATACTGGCCCCGTGCACACCGTCCCGCCCCGTCTTCGCCCCCACATACACGACAAAATTGCCGATACCCTTGGCGACCGAAGTCACAATTGGATCTTCCGGACCGAAGTATCCCACCGCGAGCGCATTGACTAAAATATTCGAGTCATAACTCGAATGAAACTCCGTTTGACCGGTGATATTCGGGACACCCACACAGTTTCCGTAACCCGCGATTCCCGCCACCACTCCATCAACCAAAGTCGACATGCGCTCCGCATCCGGCCGACCAAAGCAAAGGTAATTCGCTAGGGCGACAGGCTTTGCTCCCATGGTGAAAATATCTCGCAAAATTCCACCCACACCGGTGGCCGCACCTTGATAAGGCTCGATAAAACTGGGGTGATTGTGGCTTTCCATTTTAAACGCCACTTTTTCGCCCTTGCCAAGATCGACCACTCCGGCATTCTCGCCCATACTTTGTAGAACTCGTTCGCTTCGGTAAGAGAACTTGCGCAAATGCACGCGCGAGCTCTTGTAAGAGCAATGCTCACTCCAAAGTGCGGAGAACAGAGCCCACTCCACCCCCTCGGGCGGTCGATTCAACAACTCCACCACTCGGTCATACTCCGCGCGCGAGAGTCGATACTTTTTTAATTTTGCGGCCAACTCACTCATGACAATACACTCTCCATAATTCGACGGCCGTCTACCCCGCCCATCCAATCCGTCATAGCCCGTTCCGGATGAGGCATCAGTCCACAAACATTTTTTAATTCGTTGGTCACACCCGCAATATCTTGCACGGATCCATTTGGATTTTGCGCGTAGGTGAACCAGATTTGATCTTTGTCCTGCAACTTCTTGAGTTGGTCAGGCTCGACAAAATATCGGCCTTCACCGTGCGCAATGGGCAGCCGTATGGACTCTGTTCCACTGCTCCACCAACGATTCTGGCCCTGACCGCGCAAAGTCTCCCACCGATCAATAAATTTTCGGCCGACATTTCGCACCAAAGCTCCAGGCAAAAGCTTAGCCTCACACAAAATCTGAAAGCCATTGCAGATACCTAGGATGGGAAGTCCCCGGGTGTTGGCCTCCGACAAAGATTTCATCACGGGCGCCTTGGCCGCCAGCGCTCCACAGCGCAGATAGTCTCCATAAGAAAACCCACCCGGAACGACGAATCCGGCAAAGCCATCCGGGTGAAAGTGATCCGCGTGCCACAACCACTGCGGTTCCCCGCCGGCGGCTTCCACCGCTTGCCAAACATCACGGTCACAGTTGGTTCCAAGAAAACGTAAAATTCCGACTTTCTTTTTCACGACTTGAGTGGCTCCAATTCATAGGTCTCAATTAAAGGATTGTAGAGGACAAATTCCGCGATCTCTTTGGCCTTTGCCATGGCCTTGCCTTCGTCCGACTCTTGAATGTCCAACTGAATGTATTTTCCGACTCGGCAGTGCTCGACAGCCTTGCCGTGAGCCTTCAACGTGCCTTCGACGGCTCGGCCCTGGGTATCCAAAACTTCCTCACGTGGCAGAATCTTCACTCCGATTTTCACGACTTCACCCCTTTCAATCTGGTCAAAACTTCCTGATACGACTCTTCGACTCGACCCAAATCACGACGAAAACGATCCTTATCCATTTTTTCGCCGGTTTTCATATCCCACAAACGACACGTGTCGGGTGAAATTTCATCTGCCAACACCAGCTTGCCCTCGGGCGTCCAGCCAAATTCCAATTTGAAATCGATCAATTCCAACCCAACACTTGCAAAGATCTGGCGCAAAACCTGATTCACTCGCAGGGCCTGCTGCTTAAGAT
>JBFWON010000078.1:0-20598 GCA_050250515.1 Bdellovibrionales bacterium
CTGGGACGGGCCTACTATTATGCAGACCGCAAACACGAAGCCCATCGTACACTTTGCTTTGCAAAACAGCTGGATGACACTATATCCGAGGGTGGAATGGAACTCATGTCCATCGAAGCGACACTAGGGCTCAAGTGTGGAGAAAAGATCGAGACACTCTAGGACCAAAGTCGAGCGTCTAACCTGACAAAAAGTAAGCCACTATTAGAAACAAGGCGACAATTAGACCGTGGCGCTGGGCAAATTCAAACATGTCTTATTGGGCCTGCACAGAGCGATCCTCACCAGAACCAACAAGTCACAGGAATGTTCGCCAAAATGTTTAGGGCGTTGGCGAAGCCCAAATATTAGACATATTATGATGAATGCAACTAGGTCAGGGGGAGAACTCATGAAACTTTTCATTCGCATCGGTACCATAATTCTTATGGCCCTCGCCACATGGCGGGTATCGGCCGCGCCTAAAGACCTCAGAAAGTCGGCGGAGAAATGGCTGGCCATTCGCTATCAAGTCGAACTTCGGCATCATGAGTTCTCCCAAGAGCTGGACAAAAATCTAAGCGAAGGGAAAGAGTCTTCGTTGGCTCAATCTAAAGCTTACTTTCCTCTCTTGAGTCTTCGCCCAAAGCTCGAACTGGAGCAGGACCGGCTCCTGAAGCAGTATCGCGAATGGGTTCAACTATTGCAGAAGTCCAGTCCCCAGTCGACGTCGCATCAGCAAGCTAAACGGGCGTTGGGCCGTCTTCACTCCTGGCTGAATCTACGCCCCATGGAAGATCGCTTGCTTCTGAGTGAGCTGTTGGAGGAGCTAACAGCCATACAAAAAGAAATGGGTGTGACTTTGTCCGCCCCGTTTGATTTTCAGTCGCTTTATTTTCTCGATCGGAAAGACCTTTCGGCGGAGTTTCGCCAATGGAACACTCAAATCTTAGCTCGTGCACGAAAGCAGAAGCCCTTCAAAAAAAAACCTGAACTCGTCTGTGGTCTCAAGTGCCAGGCCCGCTTGTCCGTCGCTCCCGCCCAAATCGAACCCTCGCCCGGATCCAGCGGAAATTTCAGCGGCAGTTTAATGCCCAATGGTCACTTCGCCTTTACTTTTGACGATGGACCCAGCGGTGCGGTCACCCATCAAATTGTCACCACCAGCACCAATCGCCACGTGCCCACCACATTTTTTTGGCAAGTGGTCAACGTTCTTGATCTAGCCAGTGTGGTTTCACAAACAAAAGCGGCCGGCTTTCTTTTGAACAATCACTCATGGGATCATCCTTCCAATTTCGAAAGGCTAGGCTCTGCCGGATGGAGAAAACAGGTCACTGACGCCAATGAAAAGCTGAAGGAGCGATATGGTCACCAACCCGTGATCGGCTCGGAGAATTTTCCCTTCTACCGGTGTCCTTACGGATCTTGCATATTCGCCAATAAGGGCAAGGGTTTGCCGGAAGTCAGAAGACTCATCGCCCAGGCTGGATTGGTCCATATATTATGGACCGTGGACACCAATGATTGGGCCAATAAAAAAAATCCTGAGAGAACCCGTGATATCACGGTTCAAGAGATTAAAGCCTACAAACGCGGAATTATTCTTATGCATGACATTTGGCCACGCACACCCGATGCCTTCAACATGATCCTAGATTGGATCGACGATCAAAACAGACAGGGCACACTGAAAATAGATTTGACATCTGTAAAGGCCGCGATCGAAGAGTACAATACGCGCAAAATGTCTGTGAAAAGACTCTGAGTTCGAGTATCATTATGAAATGCGTAACCCCCGCATCGTCTCAGCATTCCTAAGACAAGTTTTGACTTATTCGCCTCATGGCCATGGTCGGCTTGGGGCACTTTTAGTTTGCCTAAGTTCAATCTTGTTACTTGGTTCTGTCACGCACGCGGAAGGTCTTTTCGAGGCTTACTACCGAATTGAAAAGTCGAACCGGCATATTGGTTACCTGGTCCAGCGAATTGAGAAAGATAAAAAAGGCGTCACTACCGTGTCGACTTACATCCGCACTCGCGACAATGCGGGACAAGAGGAGTACCAATCCTTTCGCTCGGCGGCTCGCGGCTTTGGCTTTGCCCCCGTCCATGCGCTCCACAATTCCAATAACATGGGTGAGAATCTTCGCACCGAGGCCCGCTTCAAGGCCAACGGACAAGGTGCCGTTCAGTTTCAACTGGCCTCGGCGAAAGCCCCACGAACTGAGAAAGTAAGGTTGCAAAAAAATAGCCTAATTAGTGCCTTCACCTTTTTGGCCACGAACATTCCATCTCTGAAGCAAAATGTAGTTTATGATTACAAGGCTTACAGTGAACGTCGTGGCTGGGAGTCTCCAGGTGAATTGGTGCTTGTGGGGCAACAGCCGGTCGCCGGCACCAAAATCTATCACGTCGTCGATGACTATTTGGGTGAACCGATTGAGAGCTTTGTGACCGCCGAAGGTTTTCCTCTTGGTAGCCGTTCCCCTGTGAGCGATTGGGTGACATTCTGGGTGCCCGATCGAAGACAAGCCACCGGAGAATTGCAGTTTCCCTCTGGTGACTTAACTAAGTTCTTTGGTCCCATTCCGTCTGAATCAAAGGCCCCATGGGCGTCCGCCATTAAAACTTCGGTTTACGATATCGTTCAAAAATTTCCTAAGCATAAGGGCAGTCGCTACCTGAGCTCGACATCGAAAGAAAAGATTGAGCACCGTCCCCTACCACGGCGGGGTCGCTGATGATTCCCGCGCGAATGGCTCGGAAATTACGGCGCAGCTCCGATTTTCCACAGGTTTCTGCTGTGATCGTAGCGGCCCTCTTTCTTTCAGTGATCGTTCTGGCCATCGCATCGCCTCGCGCTTGGTCGCAAGCCGGTTCAGCCCCGTCCAACAGCGGACTCGGTAACGTAAAGGATCTTACCGGACTTTGCACCGCGGATAACAAGGGTCAGCTGTACTACGATTCGGGATATTGTGCTTCCTTACGCCAGTTTCTAACTGGCCGAACCCTCGACAAGGATAATTCTTTGGGAGACATCCAAAAGAAGACTTGTGGCGTGGAGTTGATGAAGCGGCTTTATCTTCGATACAAAGATGATGAAAAATCGCGGGCACAACTAAGACGAGAAAACCCTAGAGCGAGAGAGGAAGATTTAGATCACATTGACTTCGATCGGATGTACGACACCTATGACGAGCGAACGGGTAAGCCGACTTGCGATCATGCCCGAGAAGCGATGGAAAAAAGTTTTAATAACTTTTCGGAAATGGTGATTCAGTGGCTCGCGACGGTCGTAGAGCGTAGCTCAAGCTGGAACACCAAGCACGAGGGCGACGGCGGCCAGGGTTTGATTCCTCAGAATTTAGCCGACATGGACAATGAGAAAGACGAGTGCGGCTGTAAGGTGACCAACTCCTCCGCCAATGCGGCGGGCTCGCCGGCACCCGGTGAATCTCCGGGACCTCTGAATGGTCATCACAATATTATGTGCGCTTCCTATCGAATTTTAAAACAGGTCGAAAAAGATGGTCAGCTCTACGGCGGCAGTAAGAAAGACAAGCCGAAGGATATTAAAGGGGCGAGTGTGCTGGTGAGTTGGCTGCGCGATCCAGAGCCGCCCGCCAAGAACGAGAAATCGGACTTCGTACGCAAGAAAATGATTCCCTTTTGCGCCAAGTACATCAAAAACGGCAAGTCTGAAATCAACACCATGCAAGGCGAGGGCGGCCAGTCCAACCCCATCTTACCTAATTTGAACGACTCCGTTACGGGTCGCTAACTCCTCAGAGCCGAACTCGATTGGAAATCCCGGACCAACAAGGCCCGGGCCCAGTGGCGCATCCGACATATAGTAATTTCCATAATGGTGCCGGGCCACCGGATCCATAAAGAAAATTTGGACGGTGTCCATCGGTCAAGAAACAAGTTATTAATCGCAACATCAAGCGCCAGTGCAACAATACAAAATATATTTATATGTTTGATCCAGTTCAGTAGAAATAGAAAATGGTTTCGAAATGTCGCAGACTGCCTTCAGCTGGTCGGTCATCTTGTCAGTATTAATTAGACGGTATTGCCCAGAATAGAGATCCGTTAGCCGAGCACAACCGAATGCTCCAGAGGCCGGTTTCCGACTGGTTGGTGGTTTGTCGAGCGCAGCCTTTTCGTTAGCAAAAACGGAGCTAACTGAGAAAAAATAGAGAATAACGAGCAATGTCCAATGTTTCATAATCCACCCCCCAAACTGCTAATGGTCGTAAATGCAAATCCGAAACTCAGCGCCACTCTCAATTTGAAATTCTATAGTTGCCTCCGGAATACACAACACCAATTTCGGCTCATTCACAAAGGTAGATGGAACGACTTCCCGGACCAACAAGGCCCGGGCCCAGTGGCGCATCCGACACACAGAAAATTACATATTAGTGCCGGGCCACCGGATCCACTCGGACCAGGGTTGAATGACGAAGGCTTGGCCCACAGACACTTTTCCCATTTAAGCCCTTAGGCCAGATGATGAACCAATTGGACAGTGACGATCAGAATTCTGAGCAGCAAAAACTGCGTCCACAACAGGACTCGAAAGATCTCCCAATTGTTACGATAAGAAAGAAGGGTTAGTTCTTTCAAATCCATAGTCACCTCCTGGTTAGGTTGACCCTTGTAGGGATGACCCGGCAGGAGGATGCTATGCAAAGCCGGGGCCAAGTGAATGCTTGGCCCTTGGTCTTTCAGACGTCCGAGTGTTTCGAGTCTCGGTCGGACCGATTCGAAAAGCGGTCGATGCCCTCTGTTTAATGCTCGACATTATCTGAGGTATAAAAGTGCCCAGCCAAGGGAACACCGCCCGGGACTTCCTTGAAAGAGATCGGTCTCGGCTCAACACCGGTCGAGTCAGTGGCAAAGAAATGTAAGTGTGGAAATAGGGTCTGCCCCACGAGGCCGCTAAGAGCTATCACTTGGCCCTGTTTGACCTGGTCACCGGCTTTCACCAGCGCCGAGTCTTTTTTTAAATGTGCGTATCCAGTTCTAATTCCGTTTGGGTGTGCAATGACTATGATATTGGAAAGGAGGCCAATACCCTCATGATCCATCTCAACCCGTACAATTTCACCGTCCCCGGCTGCCAGAACTGGCGTGCCTATCCGCATGACAAAGTCCCAAGCGTTTAAATGCAATCCTCGATGACTTGTAAAACTTCGGTTGCCCTGAGACACGAAACGAGAGTCCTCGGCGTGCCAAGGCAATTTAAACGGTGAAGACGCTTGCGGCGGGTATTGGTCTAAATCTTCTGGGCCGGTGAAAAAAATAATGAATATCAAGTAAGGAATGAACCAGATCAAATACACCAAAACGATCTTTGATTTATTCCTTTTGTAAAAGCCGGCTCGGAGTACAATCGCGAAAACGATTGCCAATCCAAGAAAAACTGAAATCGTAAAGACCGCGCCCAAGATCGGCCATAGCATAGAAGATACGAATACAGCAGAATTCCGTGCCGGTCATGAAGGGAATAATTTAGCCATCAACCAGCAGAAAATTCGACGAATTCCCGGACCAACAAGGCCCGGGCCCAGTGGCGCATCCGACACACAGAAAATTACATATTAGTGCCGGGCCACCGGATCCACTCGGACCAGGGTTGAATGACGAAGGCTTGGCCCACAGACACTTTTCCCATTTAAGCCCTTAGGCCAGATGATGAACCAATTGGACGATCACGATCAGCGAGCTGAGAGCGCCGAAGGCGCGAGGCTCAGCGAAGCTTTGAGCAGTAAAAACTGCGACCACAATAGGACTCGAAAAATCCGCCAATTGTTACGAAAAGAAAGAAGGGTTAGTTCTTTCAAATCCATAGTCACCTCCTGGTTGGGTTGACCCTTGTAGGGGTGACCCGGCAGGAGGATGCTATGCAAGCCGGGGCCAAGTGCATGCTTGGCCCTTGGTCTTTTTGCCGTCCGAGTGATTCAATTTTCGGTCGGATCGATTCGAGAACCGGTCGATGCCTTTATGCGGAGCTGTGTTGGTCACGGGCCGATCATATATTGAGAAGACGATAACTCACAAAACGACTTTCCGGACCAACAAGGCCCGGGCCCAGTGGCGCATCCGACACATCTTTAGATCCAGAGTAGCTTCATCGAAAGAAAATCCAAGATTAAACCAAAGCCAATACTTAACAGCAGGAGACGTCCAGCGATCGAAGACTTTCGCAGCCTTACCCAGACCTACTTCGACGATCGAGCTTCGAACAAAACAACTTCGCCGTTCTCAGCCCGCGAAGTAATTTCGATCGGATTGCAGCAGACCTCGCAGTCCTCAATATAGGACTGAACTTCTTCAACAGACGTATCGACGACTATTGAGATTCTTTCGCGGCAATGGGGGCAGGCAAATCCGTATTCCACCACGGTAAGACAAATTTAACTCCGCCCAACGGCAGAGTCGCGTCCTAGCGCATCTCGCGAAGTAATTTCGACGTTGGGCTGGCCAGGAGCAGGTGCCATGCCGACGCGAACGGAAACCGACTACGGGGCAAAGGTCAGAAAAAAGTGACGCGAAAAACCTGTTGAAAGATCAAAACACCACCGTCGGCACAGCCAAGGTCCAGATCTCACGCGTCACCCTCAAGACTCAAAATGAGACGCCCGATGAATCCCATAGAACAAAATCCCTCGGATGCATGATGTGTCCGCAGGCATCAAGGAACGATGCCTGAATCTTCAAGGAGGAGGAACATGGGGTTACGTATTAATACCAATACGGCTTCACTCAATGCCCAAAAGAATTTGATGGGCACGAAGCTCGGGTTGGATAAGAGCTTGGAGCGGTTAAGCTCCGGGTATCGAATCAACCGAGCGGGAGATGATGCCGCGGGACTCGCGATCAGCGAGAACCTAAGAGCCCAAATCCGAGGCCTTAAACAAGCCTCAAGAAACGCACAAGACGGAGTCTCACTCGTGCAAGTTGCCGAGGGCAGCTTGAATGAGATCAGCTCAATCTTGATTCGCTTACGCGAACTCGCCGTACAAGCCGCATCAGATACGATCGGCCCAGTCGAGCGTCAGTTTCTAAACGTGGAATATGATCAGCTCATTTCAGAGGTGGATCGTATTGCGGATGGAACTGAGTTCAACGGAACGGCGCTGCTGAGCGGAACCGGATCGATTCTCGACTTCCAGGTGGGAACGAGAAATGATCCGAACATTGACAGGTTGTCGTTCGACGCCTCAAAAGCCGACGCGAATAGCGCGGCGCTGGGTGTGAACCTGACCTCGGTTGCGGATAAGGCGAGTGCACAAAACACTCTCTCCGCCATCGATCAGGCGATCGTCTCAGTGTCTGCTATGCGAGCCGACTTTGGTGCGATACAGAATCGACTCCAATCGACTATTAGCAACTTAGCTGTGTCGGTGGAGAACATGTCGGCCGCGAATTCCCGTATTCGTGACGTGGATGTAGCGGAAGAGACAGCAGAACTCACTCGTAACAACATATTGTTGAATGCGGGTACCAGTGTGCTTGCGCAGGCCAATCAAACGGCGCAAACCGCACTCGGCCTTTTGAACCGTACTTTCCAGGGTTAGTTCACTAACTCTGGAGAGCGGGCTACCTAAGCTAACCTCCTAGGTGGTCTGCTGGTTCACTGGTCTTTAACTCACAGGGCACAGCCAGGATGGCTGTCTCCACCCCAAAGTGACACTTTTGTCGCATGGGTTCGATATTCTAGTTTCCTGCGAACAAGGGGGATGGTAATCCCATCCCCTTTTTTTCCCAAAAAGGAGTCCGCCCCTTTTCCACCGTCGGCGCGTCAAGTAGCCGAAAACTCGGATCGGGAATCAAGCTCTACGCACATTGCCATACCGACAAGGTGTATGGCATATCTCGCCCCATGCCCCATTTAGATGAAAATTACTCGTTTAAGCCCATTGGCTGGCTTCGAGCTGATTTCAAACAAAAATTCGGCACCCCTCGACAAGGTTCTATCGCTAAAAGCAGTCGCGCTGTTTTTGAGTTGGCGCGTAGTTGGAAGGGTCGGGGTATACTCGCAGGCCTTGAAGGCTTTAGCCATGTCTGGATCGTAAGTTACTTGCATTTAAGTGTTTCCAAGCGCACGCGGGGTAAAATTCATCCTCCACGGCTAAAAGGCCTAAAGGTGGGGGTGATGGGATCTCGCAGTCCCCATCGTCCCAACAACATCGGTTTAACACTGGCCCGAATCGTGAAATGTGAAGGGGATTTTTTAGAACTGACTGAAATCGATCTCGTCGATGGAACCCCCATCTTGGATTTAAAACCCTATTTGGCCAGTGCCGACCGACCGGCGGATTTTGCATCAGGATGGACAGATGAGGTCCCCCACACTCAGCGCGATTGTGAATTCTCTGAGCTCGCCGAGCAAGACCTGCAGGCCTTGACCAAAGAGCCCTCACGCATTCGCGCTTTGATTTCTGAGATGTTGAGGGAAGATCCCCGCCCCCCGGCCTACTTGGGACGCAAAGACGCGGAATTTGACGTTTGGGTCGGCGGTCTCAATGTGACCTTTCGGTTTCATGACGAAAAATTCACCGTCCTTAAAATCAGTCTTAAATGATTTGCTTCTGCTTCATTCTCCAGGCACTTTGCGTGATGGAGGCACTATGATTTATTCCATCGTTCCCAATTTTACTAAAGGACTCAGAAATCTCACCGCCATCGTCGGCAAAGCTGAGACCTTTGCTGAGAGCAAGAAAGTGGACATGAACGTACTCATGCAATCTCGACTCGCACCCGACATGTTTCCCCTGGCCAAGCAGATTCAAATTGTCTGTGACACCGCCAAACTCGCGACGGCTCGCTTGACTGGTAAAGAGGCACCCACTCATGACGACAATTTAGTGACGTGGCCTGAACTCAAGTCGCGCATTGAAGAAGTGATTTCGTTCTTAAATTCTTTCTCGGCTAGCGACTTTTCTGGCTGTGAAAGCAAAAAAATCACCACTCCTAGGTGGGAAGGTAAGTGGCTCACTGGCGAAGAGTTTGTTCACCACCACGCCCTACCCAATTTCTACTTCCATTTGTCGATGGCCTACGCGATTTTACGCCACAACGGCGTCGACATCGGCAAGAAGGATTACCTGGGCGAGATGCCGTTTAAAAAGTAAATATCGAAAAGCTCTTTGCCGGCCCAGCTAACGTCGGGCCTCGAAGAAATCAATGCAGGTGACGAAGATCAGCTCCTCTTTCGAGGGTGCGACGTCTTTGATGTTTGTCTTGATCAACTCCAAAAAACGTTCGCGGAATTTTTCCATATCCGTACGAGATAAAGAAAAAACCACCGAGTAATGTAGGTCATGTGGATTCACGCTCGCTCGATGAAGAGAGTCCAAGGCCTGCAAGCGCCAGTTGGTATGATGTTTGTGAATATTGTCGGCTTCGTTACCTAGATGAATCGTTCTTGGGCCCACATAGTAGCGGTCACCACGCTGCTCGGCCATACCGATCTCAATTAAAAACTGCAGTGCCTTGGCGATCTCTTGAAGCGGCAAGCGGAAGTATTGAGCCAAGGCCTCTTTGGTTTGAAGTTCAGGTACAGTCAGCGCCACAGTAAGGGCCGTGTACTGCCAGCTGCTAAAATAACGAGATTGAAATTCCGCCGGGATTTCCGAGTCCGCGTTGACTCGATTTTTGATCAACGAGCGCCGCGCCCGAATGTCATTCATTTGTTCTAGGTAATAACTCTCCAACTCTTTCGTTCCGGCACGATTGTGCTGAACCAACAAATGAAAGAAGTGAGATTCTTCTTTGTCGTGGCCTAGAAACGAATTTGTCCGAAACGCCTGCTCGGGGCTTAAATGCTGGTGGCCGCCTAACACCTGAGAGATGTAGGCGGTTTGGCAGCCCAAGTGCTGCGCGAGCTTCGCCCTAAGCCCCGATCTAACCTTACCGGCACTCAATTTTTCGACCAGATAGGCCTTATATTCGGAAAATTCAAATACTGATTTCATAAGTACTTTCAGCAGTTTATAGTTTTAAACTAAGTATACATTAGCTTACTGGCTTAATACTAATTTATTTAATCTATCACTCAATTCGAGTCGTTGCTACATTGCGTTACGAACGATGCTGAGCTCAGAACGGGCTCGTAACAAAGGATGTTTGTATGAAGCACGTATGTACGATTTTAGCTCTCGCGATCTTATCTACCTCGCAGGTCGCCCGAGCCGAGAACTTTTTGAATGTGGATTTTGGTAAGCCAAGTTCTGACATTAACCGAGCCACTACCAATGCCTATCGCGAACGCGCGAAGGCGGCCGCCGAGTGGCGGAAAATGATGGCTCAGGATGAAGTCGATCTCGGCGAGACCATCCCTACCCAAGCCTCCACCCTTCGCCCGGCACCCAATAGCTAGGCGATTTTGAACCGAAATTTTTGGCCCAAAACTTGTAACCCATGGAAAGGAATCCATTATGAAGAACCTGAACGTATTTAGACTTAGTTTTATAGCCGCTTTTTGTCTGACCAGTGCCGTTGGCTGCGGTCCGAAGCGCGCTCAGCAATCGCCCGGCAGCATTCCAGAGCAGAATGCTCCTGCAGGAGCCGGCGCCTCACCTGGCAAAGGCGGCCCCGAAGAATCCCAAGGCACCAGCGTTGGTGGCGGAGGTTTCGTCGGCGAAAACTCCACCGTCATTCTTAAGCAATCGGCAAAAGGTCTCGCACAATTTATCCGCTTTGCCTCACCGGAAGTCTTCAAGAATCTCCCGAAAGATTGGACGCAAGAAAAGCTCGCCACCGTGATCGAGAATGTGCGCTACGAACCCATGACCGAGCGCTCACGCGAAGGCGACCTATTGATGTTCGACTACGGCGTTGATGCGAAGGGCCCTTACATCGTCGCCTTGCGCCCGTTCTTCGTTGCGTACTCAAGCTTTCCCATTCAATTCGCTTCACGCGAATCGAAAGCCACGTTGTTTGAAGACGTGCGTTTGAAGCTCGCACACGAGGTGTCGCACTTGTTTGGTGCGAAAGAACCGCAGGCCAAAATATTTTCGAAAAATCTGATGAGGGCCTTGTACAACGACAATCTCATTTGCGATGGCGACGGTGCCGAAGGCTGGCTGGAAATTGAATCTAACGCCTTTGGAAAATTCTCTTCCCACGTTCACACGATGATTAATAGGCCAAGTGGAATCACCTGGGCTTTGGGATACTCTAAGTATCCTGGTTCAGAAAAAATCAAGGTATATTTTGATACCTCAGGGAATCCGATCAAATCGAGAAGCGAATTTGAAGAAAAGCTCAAAGATTTTCAATCTACATTTGTACAGTTGCTCGATCCACCACGAGTTGGAAACTACGAACTCAAAACTCTAACGGAGTTTCACAATCAGGAAGCCACGGGAAACCTAGTATCCGGAGCCTATTCGGGCTACGGTATGTCTTGGAGTCCCCAAGACATCAAAGATGGACAAGCTGAGTATTTGAGCGGAGGCTACCGTAAGGCAAGCCATCCGACCGAAATTTTGACTGTCATAGGCCTGTCCGCCGATATTCGGTATCTTGAAAAAGGCACACAAAAGCCAGGGCGTCTTTCGATGAACTGTAAATGGAACGGAAAACCTGTCGAAGTAGAAAAGGAGATGACCTGGGACCGACAGGATTTTAGTCCAACACCCCCAAAAGTCGACACCCGAAAGGTGGATTTCTTAAACGAACTTGCTTCGAAGCCTGAGTTTACCGATCACTTCACTAAGTCCCTTGGAGGGCTCAAAATCAAGGTTATTGGCATAGAGCCAAGAGGCGCGATTAACGGCGTTAGCACATCATTCTGTGGCGGTAAAGGCAATCAATGGATCCCAAATGAACACCAAATGGCAGGCTCTTTGATCTTGAATATTGGCGAAGATCGTACATGTTCCATTGGTTTCGAAGGATGGTTCAACTACTCAAATCAAAAAGATCTGCAGATCAAAAGATTACAGCTTGCGCAAGGTTTCGCCTTTCCCAGCACGGATCCACGCTCACAAACGATCAACGATGAAATCGTGTGCTATCGAGGAACCAGCCTCAAGGGTCAGGCCGAGGACCTTCGCAAACTGATACCCAAAGTAATTTTTGTGGACGAGACAGTCGAGACCATGTGCTCCTGGCCCGAATCCAAGATCTATAAGTTCGAATAGACTTCTACCAATGCAAGTGCCGGTTACTTAGTAGCGGCACTTGCAGCACTTAGGGTGAACGGACGGACCGACATCAAACTCTAAGTCCCATAATATCGAATGCTTTTTTGAGGGGGACGATCCAAATGTCGTCTTCTTTCAGCTCCCGCGTTCCCCGATAGATAACGATCTTCTGGCACTTGATCTTGTAGTCATCCAGAGCCCGCAAGGACTTCAGCTCTGATGAGGCCACGGAATTGCCCGCTTTCACTTCGAGTGCAAAACGTTTGGATTCGATCTTCAAGAGAAAGTCGACCTCAAGACCTCCGCGCGTCCGAAAGTTGTTGAGTCTAAAATCTAAATTTAGTCCCGAGCAAGTATTGTAAATCTGATTGAATACCAGGTGCTCAAAAAGACGACCGGCCCGATCCAGGCCCAGATCAAAACTTCCCATTAGCGCATTGAGCACGCCCAAATCGAAGAAAAAATATTTCGGATGCTTAACTAGGTCGATGTCCTGGCCTAGATGCTCAGGGTCATTCTCAAGACGATGAGCAATCATGGTATCAACCAAAATTTCGAAATGGCGAATGGCCGTTTGGCGAGGCACTCCAGATGTCCGTGCGAGTTTGGAATAATCAAGAAACTGGCCTGAGCTGATAGCCGCCGCCCCTAAAAATCGAACAAACCCATCGACTCCCCGAACCAGGGACTCAGCCAGAATTTCCTCTTTGAGATATTGGCTAGTGTAGCTTCGAAGTAAGTTCTTGATGTCCTTTTCCGTAGACAGAGTCTGAACCTCGGGAAGAAAACCGAACCTCAATCCTTTTTCCATATCAAAATCAGATCCGAGCTCTAGAAGACTCATCGGTGCCAAGTGGTATGAAAACAGTCTTCCCGGGAGCAGATTGGCGCGCCCCGCCCGCAGCTTTCGGGCACTCGATCCGGTCAGATAGAATTTTAGCTTTTTATTGTGATCGACGAGATCTTGGATGGTATTCGTCAAGCGAGGAATGCGCTGAATCTCATCTATGAATACGGTCTTGGGGGTTGCTGCGGCAATCCTCCGTTCGAGTTCGGCCGGATGAGCTTGAAAAGCAAAGTACTCGGCTTCGTTGGCAAGGTTGATGCTGAGGTCAGGCTTCAACGATTCTATTAGAGTTGATTTCCCTACCTGGCGAGGCCCAAGAAGCAGTACGCTTTTTTTGGATCGCTCTATTTCGGATCGGATCAACCTGCTATACATGCGGTTATTTTTACATACAAAATGGCCCATATGCAATCAAATTGCCCGACCTATGGGGAAGGTCCTCCATTTGCGCAGGGCCGAGCGCTCGGCAGCGGCACGCACCACCCAGACCGCCAAGAAAGTAGGCAGGTGTCCAATGTCTCGATATGAGATGAATTGTCTGACACCTGCCGAAATTTAAGCCGGTCCAACCTACTAGAATCACTGTGAGAGCGCTTTTTAAGGCACCCCGGTTGCAATTTGGTTGGACCATGATGAGTTCACCGCGCTCTACCAATTTATTCTTTCGATCAGTCGCGACCTTGATCTTTGCTTCGGCGATCGCAGTCGGATGTTCCCAGCAAAGACTTACCGCCAGCTCTGGCGGTTCCGGTGGAACCGGTAACGGTACGGATGATGCCAATGGCGTCGTCAATCAACCCTGCCAAGATCAACTGCAACAACTGACCGTTCCCATTCGGATGCTCTTTGTGGTCGACACTTCAGGATCCAATCAAAACGATCCTTCACAAAATTGGACAGGAACGGATCCGATGCGCCAGATGCGTGGCGGATCAATTCAAGCCTTCTTTAATTCTTACGGTTCGAAATCCAACTTCCGCTGGGCCTTTAATATTTTCTCGGGAACTACGTCTTCGGCTTTGATTGGACTCACTTCTTCCCAGCCCGCGTTCTCGACCAACTCAACGGCTATGCAGAATGCAATTAATCTATTTTATCAAACGTCAGACGGCGGCACTACCCCCTATGTCGCTGCTCTTGACCTCGCTCATAAAGCCATCAATGACGACAAAGCATCGGCCACCGCCGACACCAAATACATTGTCGTGTTTATCTCTGACGGAATGCCTGAGCCCGCAGTGGCCGACAATATTTTACTACCCAAAGTCCAAGCCATGGTTAACTTGGTTCCCGGGCGTACGACCTTCAATACGGTTTATTACGGACCGGCCAATGCAGACGCGTCTTCGCGTTTGAATCGTATGTCTAACACGGGTGGCGGGAAGTTCTTGGATACCAATGCTAATCCCGCAGGTAAGTCCTTCGCCATCGAAGACGTAATCAACGTACCCGGTACGGCCTGTCGCTAAGATTACTTCTACGGCTCAAGAAGATTTTCGCCTTTTTCAGCGCTCTCAGATTTTGTAGCCTGCTCGCGCAGCTGATTGATTTCGTTTTCCATTCCTCGCGAAGTTTTTAAATCCACATCTGCCGTTTTAGGCTTAGGCTTGTCGGGGATCTTGTCAGGATGCGAACTCACGTTCTCCACTTTGAGAGACGAAGCGAAAATCACTTCGCGAGCATCGTCCGGCATCGAAACATGGGCCGCCATCAGGCCCTCTTTCACTTTTTGCATAACCAGCGAGCGCACCTTGATGGGAGAATATTTTACGGCATCGAACCAGAAATAGACCCTCAGATTGACCGTAGCCGAGCCTAATTCATCCACACTAACAATCGATTCCGGATCTGCCAGAACAAATTCCTTTAAATCTTTTAGCACGGCCAAAATCGTAGCGCGCGCGAGGTCAATGTCGTCATCGTACCCAATGCCCACCTTGAAGTCGGAGCGCATATTGGGATTCCGAGTTAAATTTTTAATAACCGACCCGAAAACCAACGAATTCGGAATGATTACGTTATTGCCTTCGTAATCCATCAGCGTCGTGCCGCGAGTCGTGACCGACTGGACCACGCCTTCATAGTCATTGATGCGAACAATCTCGCCGCGACGGAATAACTCGCGCAGACTGATCATCAAGGCCGAGGCGTAATTTTCAAAGGTGCTCTTGAGGGCGAGGCCAATTCCGATCCCTAGAAAGCCCGTGCCTCCTAATACAGTGAAGGCCAAGCCAGTGAGTCCCGACGAGCGGAGGGCCAAGTACAATCCCACTAATCCAACGACGACCATGGCCACGTTGGCCACGGCCTGAGCGAGAAGGACCTTCCCACCCCTTCGACCCATGACTTTAAATACAAGAAGCCTAACTCCGATCGCGGCCAAGATCGAGAATACGAGGATGAGAATAGCAGAAGCGAGATAAGGTAAGTACCTTCCCGCCTTTTTCCATAGATCGGAGATCTCTGCTGTAGCCGGTGATACGATCCGCGAGGAATCCAGGCTCAGTTCAGAGTGATCAATGACGGCCACAACACCTTCGGTCTTTTTAATGACTTCTAAGGCCCAATCTTGATGTTCCTTAGAATCGATTTTGCCATCTAAGAAAACCAGACCTTCCGCTACCTTTACTTTTAACTCGGGGAACCAACCGGTCGCCGCGAAAAGACGTTCAATCCTAGACTGCACAGAGGCGTCTGATACGCTTTTTGGGACGGTCAACGTCTCACTCGACTGAGCGTCGGCAAAGGCACCCAGCCAAAGTGTAAGAATCACTAATAAAATGCCCAAGGGCCTTGTTGAACAAGACATCCTCGCTAGATACGATCGATGGTTCCCCAACGCAACCTCTCGCTTCTCTAGATGTAAGAATTGTCGACCAAGACCTGTCAAAAGACCAGATAACGCAAGACTGTCTCAGCTTTTAGGCAATTTTTGCCGATCTCATTCTTAGACGGGAAAGACGGATCTTTCCTTCGTTTAGGAATCCACGGTTGGACTCACCTTTTCGAAGCTAAGGTTCATCAATCTTTCACGTTTATTAACATAAACCGGAGAGCAGAATGCTCTTCTTTGCCAATTTGGATGGCACTTATCACGGAGGATGAGCGATGCAAGGAGGATGATAGATGGGACTTAGGATATCCACGAATGTGGCATCCTTGAACGCACAGAAAAACCTGCGTTCAACCCACATGGGGCTAGACAAATCCTTAGCTCGGCTCAGTTCTGGTTATCGGATTAACCAGGCTGCGGACGACGCTGCGGGATTGGCCATTAGCGAAAACCTGAGAGGGTTAATTCGCGGTTATAAGCAAGCCAGTCGAAACGCCGAAGACGGTGTGTCGCTGGTGCAAGTCGCAGAGGGTGGCTTGCAAGAGATGTCCAATATGTTGATTCGTTTGCGCGAACTCGGCGTGCAAGCGGCATCCGACACGATTGGCGAAACTGAGAGGAAATTCCTCGACGTTGAGTATCAGCAGTTAAAGTCTGAGATGCAGCGTGTGTCGGAGGTCACTCAGTTTAACTCTCGCGATCTCTTGAACGGGACCGGAGGCATCATCGACATTCAGGTCGATGTGCACAACGATCCGTTTAAAGATCGGATTAGTTTTAATGCCTCAGCGGCAAACGCCACGCTGGAGGCTCTTGGCATGACCGCCGAGAGTCTGGCCACGAAGGAGCAAGCGCAAGTGAGCTTGCAGACTGTGGATTCAGCGTTGCTGTCGGTGAATGCGATGCGAGCGAATTTTGGAGCCATGCAGAACCGGCTCAACTCGACGATCGCGAACCTAGCTGTTGCGCATGAGAACTTATCTGCAGCGAACTCTCGAATTCGCGACACCGATATCGCGGAAGAGACAGCGGAGCTGACGCGCAATTCGATTCTCATGCAGGCCGGCGTATCGGTTGCAGGGCAAGCGAATCAAGCGCAGCAAGTCGCACTCAAGCTGCTCGGTTAAAAGGTTCGGACTACTTTTTGGGTCGTCAGCGCGTCAAGCGCTGGCGACTATTACGTGGAACGGACTACGTTTTCTGGAATCGGTAAGTGTATCGGGACCATTGTCCCTATTTTCGGTAGGTCGGATTAACGGTCGTTCATTAAAATCATTTTTCCTGACGGTTGATCTGCCCTGATGAGAACATCTGCTGTGAAAACTAGTTTGACCTTGGCTCTCGGTGGTTCGGTGCTCCTGCATGGGCTTGTACTCGGACTGCTGTGGTTGAAATCGGCTCCTCCAAATCCAAATCCGCCCGATCAGGTTCAAATCGAATTGGTCAAGCGCAAAATTTTGCCAGTGGCAGAATCCCCACCTGAGGAACTACGGCCTGCCGGGAATCCAAAACGAAAATCTGGCGCGAAGGCGCGCGGGCACTCCAAAGGACTCGGTCGCTTTCGACCAAGAGGCGTCGACTTCGATCATCCAGTTGTAGGTTCCCCACCCTACGACAGCGCCGATTCAAGACTCGCATCCGAGGAATTTGGCGCGGACGGAGGCAACTTCGGCGAAATCGTGAATTTTTTAAGATATGAGAAACTGCAGGAGGTCATCGAGGGACTGCTCTTCTATCCAGGGGTATTAGGCAGAAGAGGAATGGAAGGGACCATCAATGCACGCCTCGCGCTCGACTCCACTAGCCACTGTGACTGGGGCCGCACAAAGATCGACGGATCAAATCCTTACCTGAAAGTTTACATCCTCGCACTGCTGAAAAAACTCTGCGGGAGAACCGCAATCGAACAAGTAAAGGTGTCTCGCATCGATTTGTCTTTCCGTTTTTACTTGAAAGAGTATATGCATCCCACCATCGATCCCGATCCGGGAAGCCAAATCGTCGGCAACGTTTTGACCTTCGCCCGGGCCTTTCCCAAATCTAAATTCGAGTATCACATCGGCCCCATCCAAGGGATCTGGTTCGTTCCGTACGTTACTGTCGACTTCCCCTGGATCTTCGAAAAGTGGGATAAGTACGTGAACAATGTCGATCCAATGGCTGATTTTCGGGGGTCCCAGTAGTTTGACACGGCGGTCGGAGAAAAGTTAGCAGGCACCTGCTATCACTCTTTTCTATGACATGGACCGTGGGACTTCTCTTCATCTCCAATATTTTTATGACCTTCGCGTGGTATGGCCACTTGAAAAATCTCAACGACAAGCCATTGTTGTTGGCCATCGCCTTTAGTTGGGGCATTGCCTTTTTTGAATATTGCTTTCAGGTGCCGGCCAATCGAATTGGATTTCAACATTTCACGTTGCCGCAGCTTAAGATCATTCAAGAAGTCATCACCTTGGTGGTCTTTATTGGCTTTGCCGTTTTATATATGGGAGTCCGCCCCACATGGAATTTCTTGTGGGCGAGTCTGTGCTTACTCGGAGCGGTTTATTTTGTTTTTCGAGATCGAACCTCTGTTTGAGGACGACTCTTCGCCAACAAATAGGCCACAATCATAATCTTAAGCTCCGCGGCCAATTCGTCTTTTGAATAGGTCTGAGTCTCATCGAACAACATGGTTTGCACCACTCCCATGGCCGCATTAGCAGAGATAAAGGCCATAGTCTTATAATCTTCGCTCGGTAAGCCCGGCATCTTTCTTTCTGCGTGAGCCGCCAACCGCTCGACCACTTTTTGACGGGTGTAATAGAGAATCGGCACGCGCTGAAGTTCAGGTGCTCTTTTAAAAACCTCACGCATGCGAAGTTTGTCGTCTAGAAAAACTCCCAACACATGATCCACCATCAAAGAAACCGACTGCTCCATGGTCATGGTACCCAACTGATCCACAGCTTTATTCACAGACGCTGTGGTTGTGGAAATAGCCATGTCCATCACGGCTTCTAAAATCGAATCCTTGTTCGGAAAGTACTGATAGAGCGAGCCGATGCTGACACCCGCGGTCTCAGCCACCTTTTTGGTGGTCAGGCCATCGACCCCGATTCGAGGCAAAATGCGAACCGTCGCCTGATAAATGGAGTCGACCAAGGCCTTAGATCGGGTTTGTTTCGGCTTTTTCCTCTGTGTTTTTCGAGTCTTATTCATATGGCCCGGTTCCCCACTCGCGTTTTCGATTGGCGAGTCGAAACCTGTTATCACATTTGATAATTTAAAAGTCCACAGGCAGGAGGTCATAATGAAAACTCTTTGGATTCGCTTAAGAATGATCCGGGGATTCCTGCAAATGATAAGAAACCCGGAACGCACTGATATTATTTTCGAAGGGATTGAGCTGGTCTCCCGCATGCCGGACCAAAAGCCCATCGAAAAAATTCTGGCGCAACTGAACACCCATGAAGAATATCATTCCATGGTGAAGAGCGGTTACATGCCTACCAAGCCAAGACTTGCGGAACTAAAGAAAATGCCGGAAGGCAGTTTCGGTCGTGCTCTTTATGACCATCTTTACCAAAACCGACTCGATTTTGATTTGTTCCCTACCCTTAAGATCGAAAAGCCCATCCACTACGTCAACCAACGCATGTACTTGGATCACGATCTTTGGCACGTGTTACTAGGTGCGACTACGTCGATTGAAGACGAGTTGGCCATTCAAGGATTCAATGTGGCGCAACTTCGCACGCCCTTCGGTGCGCTGATCATCGCGGGCGGAATCTTGCATCTTTTGCGCAAAGAACCTTTACGGACGGTCGACGCCATCGCGAAGGTTGCGGCCGGATATCAAAGGGGTCTTAAAGCCCGCTTCTTACTGGGTGTGCGACTGCATGAAATGTTCGCTTTGCCCTTGCATCAAGTTCGATACCACTGTCAGTTGATGCCCTTGCCCTGATGAGCGCTGTCTTGGGGAGTGGGCGCGGTCCGTTAAGACCGCGCCCGGTGATATACTATTGGGTCATCAAGGATTCGCGATAATAGTTGAACAAATTAGGATCCACTTCGTCCTTACCTAATATACTTCGAACCTTATCCAGGCTCGAAAACATAAGGTCCAACTTTTTCTGCTCAAGACCTTTGAGCTTAGATTTATAGGCCGAAATTTCTTTAGCCTCGTACTTACCCGCCGTGAGGTCCTCAAAGAGAGCGGCTTTCAATCGCCCCTCTTGCTCCTTGATCCATTTTGTTTCGGCCTGAGTTTTATCCATCAAGTCCAAGAACTTCGTCTTTTGCTCGCTCGTCAGTTTGTCAGAGTGCATAATGGCCTGCCGTCCTGAGGCCGCTGCATGAGTGGGAGACTCAGTTCCCACTTGCGCATGGGCCGCGTTTTCGACATTTTTCTCAGCGGTGGTGGCACAGCCCGCCGCGCCTAGGATGATACTGGAAAGTAGAATTGCTCGTTTCATTGAACGCTCCTTGAAAGAATAATCCAGGGGGGATTGCACCGCCTGTGCCACCTGCAACAGGCCGGAATGCTAAAGAGTTGAGCCAAATTGTCCGAACTCGCGGAGAATTGTCCCAATAGGTTCGGACTACTTTTTGGGCCGTCGGTGCGTCTAACGCACCGACGGCCCAAAAAGTAGTCCGCTGAATTCAATATTCCAGTGCAACTCCTGGTAATTGTAAAACAGGCCACTCTTGGCCAAAAAAATCATTTACCACAACAAATTTTAATGGAGTTGCACTTTGATAAAGTTAACAAGAGGGACCTAAGCCGT
>JBFWON010000079.1:0-20436 GCA_050250515.1 Bdellovibrionales bacterium
CTACTCATGTCGAAAAGCAGCAGTTCCAAAACTCCTTGACTACTGCAATTAGAGCTATTTTGCCAAAGTTCGACGAGGCGGCACTCCGATACCAAGGCCCTTCAAGATCTCAACACCTACCTGGCGGGTCGAAGATAAGGAAAATCCGAGAAATGACTCCCTGGTCTGAATTTATTTTAACAACAATAGAAAACCTCGGCGGAATATCCTTTGAACAAAAATCTAAGAGGTCGAAACCTTCAACAAACAAAAAAAAAGGCGTACAAAAGGGGCCGAACTATAACTCCGCTCTTAAATATACAGTTACATATCTAAGTACCGGGCTAAGCGCGAAATCCTGTCATGCGTTTGCTGCCGCGCTCGAACTTGGCAACACCAAAACGGACTATATCACTTGGGTAAAGAGATTTGAGTCAAATATCATCAGGAAGGGAGGGGGCAAGGTGAATACACAGGCAAGATCGCTAATTGCGAAAAAGGTCGCCCAAATTCCTTTCTGATATCAGCTTTCTATAAAATCGAAAAATCCACGGAGCTGTGAAAGGACTACTGTTCGAATATTGCCAACGATATCTGAAAATAAAACTCAGCTCGGTTTCCTCCAGCTGCATCTCGACAATTTTTCTTCTGTATTCATCTTTTGCAAACTCGCAGACCAGATTTTTCTTGTGGGCGATCTGCTTTGCCAGAACCCAGAACGGTAGGGTTTCTTCAGTAAGATTTTTGTCTTGAAGGCCCAAATCTTTTCTGCCCCGAAACTCTGCCGACCAACTTCTGATAGCGCTTTTCTTAATCTGCTGAATCCTGTCCTTGTACATTACTTTTCTTTCCACAACTCTCTCGAGGTTAATCTCGTTCGTATAACCCATTGTTGACAATAAATCTTTTCCTATCCGCAGCATCGAAAACTTGTCGACTTTGTTCGAATCTTGTTGATCTCTTGATTCTTGCTATAAATTAAAAATATATAGTTACGGGCACGGTCGTTCTGTGGTTCGGTTTCCAGGTTCGCTATCGAACCCTATCTGATCTGAATAAATTCAAATAGTTGCAGTAGATTTACCGACACCACCGATACAAATCCACCGATACTTTCTGTGTAACCCATTGAAATCATTGAAAATTTGGTAGCGGGAGAGGGAATCGAACCCCCGACACACGGATTATGATTCCGTTGCTCTAACCGACTGAGCTACCCCGCCACTGAGGTTTGTCAAGAGGCGTCAAACCTAATCGAATCGTTTGGGACTGTCAACTGCTTGACCTTTGTCTTAAGCCCGAAGTCAAATTTAGGGAGTAAGGATTCTATTCACGGAATGAGGGGGAATCATGAGTCTAATGCGTAGGATTGTTTTATTGCTTATCCCGGCTCTCACATGCGGAGCCTGGGCTGAAAATCTGACCATTTTAAATGAGGCGGGGCTTCCCATAGCCGGCGCGCAAATTTTGCTGGGATATGAAGATGGCAATCCCTTTGCCGGGAATGTGATCGAATCTTCAGCATCTGGTATCGCGGAAATTCCAAGCGAGTGGAAGGCGGCCCTACCCGTGACTGTCCAGGCCCCGGGCTATGTGACCACCACCCGCCCCGTGCTAATGCCCGGCGCGCACGAAATCGTGATGGCGAAGACTGAATCGCAAGGTCAAATCGAGGTCAAAGGGACAACCACCGGTTATGGCCGTCTCGTGACCGATGGCAAAGTGGATTTTGGTTTGGTCATTCCCGCAATGACCCGCCAGAGTATGTTGTCTTTCGATATTGCCTCGGTGATCAGCCCACAAAACGACATTATCGAGATCATCGGTCGCGAAATCGCGATTCCGAGCAACATCGCGTTGCCTCAGCAGATTGAAAACTACTTCTTCTCCATCGAATTCAACAAACCCGACTATCGTTTTTATGTCCGCGAACCCGGCACCTATCAAGTGGGCGCCGTTCATGGTCAATTCCCTCTGCAACGCGTGGTCGACGACATTCGCGCCGGCAAATCGATGTTTGAGGTCATCAATCACTTCTCGTTCAAAGAGACCGGCTTGATGAGTGTCGATGTTCAGCACGATGTCTCGGGCGCTAACATGGCCGTCAATCATCAGCGGTTCAATGACAACGTCAGCATACGCTCCCCGCGATTCCCCAACAATCAAGTGATGGTTGGAATCAGCTTGGCCGAAACGGCGGGTGGCTACTTGCCTACCGACCTTAAGCGCTTCACTCCTAACCAAACGATGAACTTGAAATCGAGTCGCGCGGTGGGCGCAGGCCATGTGCTCTCCGTCTTGATGAATGACAATTCAGCATCAACTACAAGTGCGCAAAACCGCATACTCGATATTCTCAATCCACTCGTCGCACTCTTACCGAGCCCGCAAACAGAGGTCCTACCCAACGACGCCGCTCAAGATTTTAGCCAACTGAGCTTTGCGCTATTGCCTGTCGCGAGCACCGTGACACCCACCTTCTTACCGATGGTGGGAAAGCCTCGCTTGAGCGGTCAACTTTTGACCCTGGATGTTCCGGCCATCAGTGGCGATTTAGCCCCCGCTGCGGCTTACATGGTTTTTGCTGAAATCGAGCAGCTCGGCACTGGCAAAGTGAAAAATGAGCGACGCACACGCCTATGGGAGGTTTGGTCGCCAGGCTGGACGACCCAAGTCGAATTGCCCAAAATCAATTTCCCGCGACGCAGCGACCGCCAATACCGCTGGGAAGTTATGTTTTTGGCTCGTCCCTCGCATTTTGTTTCCTCCACACCTGCGGACCGAGTAGACTTGTCGACAGTCACTCATGTCACGCGCAATGCCTTGGATCTTTAGAGTTATTTCGGTCGTCTTCTGTTTGACGACCTCGGCCTGCGCGCTCTTTGAAGAGCGCGCCGGACCCGAGCTTATGTTTGGTCCCCGCGAACAAGTTTTCTATGCTACTTACGAAGAAACCTGGCGCGCCGCCAATTTTGTCCTGCAACCTTATCCAATGCGCACATCTCTGATGGATCAAGGCACAATCGAGACCGACTCAATCCGCGGCCATCGCATCTGGTGGCCAGTTTACAAATCCGAGCATTCACCCAGTGGGGAGACCTATCGACTTCTTGTGCGGGTTGTGCGCGGCGGTTTAGATGGTAAGCCCGCCACTAAGGTCACCATTGTAAAGGAAGCTTACTTGCAGGTGGATTTTTTCTCCACACCCAAATCGATTCCCAGCGATGGCTTTGAAGAAAAATCGATTCTCTACCGCATTGGCCGCGAAATCCAAATCGATCGGGCCATCACCCGCGCGCAAAAATCGCAATCGTCGCGGGCGAATTGAATGCTGTTTCTAAATCCTGTCAATTCCTAAGCCCGCCAGCCATTTGCGCCGCTGAACGGAAGTGGGTTCGCGATGATCCGACAGCTTCCACCCGGTGGACTTTTCGAGTCCCATAATGGCCCATCGGTGAATGCGCGTGTCGTGATCTAAGATTAAGCGCTCAAAAGCCTTGCGATTGTGTCCACGAGCACTGAATCGAGCGAGAGCTTCGGCCAAGTGGGCCCGAATCCAAAGACTTTGATTGCCCTTAAAATTGCGTTTGTCCCAAATCTGTTTCCAGATAACAGTCTCGGTCTCGCGAGCGTCCAGACCTATCAAATTACGCACGGCCTGAGTTCTCACCATCAACGAGGCATCTGAAAGACTTTTGACAGAATGGCCAATGGCCCATTCACGATCGCCGTTCAAAACTGCAATCAAAGCCGCATTTCGCAAATACCATTCGGGACTTTGTAAGGCCCCCTCGAGTTCTTTAGCAAAACTGTCGGTGTCCCATTTACCCATTGTGGTGATCGCGCGCCAGCGCAGATTTAATGATTTTTTCGAATCGAAGGCCACGGATCTTAGAAACTTGGCGCCTTCGCGGGTGTTGGCGCGAAAGGTTTTGATTCTAGTCTCCATCGGCTTGGTCAGCTCAGTCTCCCAGTTCACGAGAGGAGCCGAAAATCCCGGTCGAGTCAGCGTGAGCCAAAGTAAAAAGTGAATCATCCGCCCTTGGCCAGCTTATTGGCTTCGGCGGCCATCTTGTCGGTGTCGACGCCTTCTTCCAGACCACTCCCATCGGTTGGGTCTAGATTCACGAGGGCGGCCATCTCGGCCATCATCTTATCGGTATCAAGTTCACCCGTCGCGCCGGCGGATTCCTCTGAAAATTCAGCAAAAATATCATCGGATTCTTTTTTCTCACCTGAGTCGGCGGTGGGGGCTGGTGCCGCAGCGGCCGCCGCGGCCGCGGGGGCTGCGGGGGGCGTGGGAGCGGCCGGGGCTGGGGCTGCCGCCGCGGGTGCAGGCGCAGCCGGTGCTTCGACTGCAGGTGCCGCAGCCTTGGCCGGATTCTTTTGTTTTTCAATTTGAACCGCGGCCTCAAAATCTTCCATCGGATTGCCCGTATCAGGAACACGCATAGTGACTTCGGGCGCAGGCGCCGGTGGCGGTGGAACATCGACCTCTTGGCTTACAGCCTGGGCAAATTCGGCCACGATGTCTTCACTGGGATCAGGTGCTGGTGCGGGTTCGGCCGCTTCAGGCACGGATTCAGGTGCGGCCTCGGCCGCGGGTGCCGCTTCGGCCACCGATTCTTCCGCCGATGCAGGTTCAGCCGCCGCATCCGGTTCAGCAGCAGGGGCCGCCCCACCTTTTTTCAGTTTGTCCAGCTCCTGCTTAAGCCGGATATTTTCCTCTTTGTAGAGTGAGAGATCTGCAATGTCGTCCTCTAGAATTTCGTACTCAGCTAATTTAGCTTCGAGTTCCTTCAAGCGCGCGGTGAGGTCGGCACTGGCCTTGCCACCCGCGTCTCCTCCGGCCGCCTTGATCGCCTTGAGCTCCTCTTCACGTTGGGCCAGTTCTTTTTTGAGTTTTTCTAAATCCGCCGGAGAAGCTCCACCACCACCCGCACTCGCGGCACTGGCCTCACCACCGCCGGCTGGAGCAGAGACCGACACGCCCTCGAGCTTTGCCGTTTGCTCCAGAATCTTCTGCAAAGTGCCTTGCACTTCTGGTCCCAAATTGACCGAAGGCCCGTTGTCCGTCCCAGTTTCTTTTTTGCCAAAGAGTCCGCGGGAGATCACATATCCACTCAACGCGAGAATGAGGAGAAACAGCCACTGAATGATCGACTCAACATGATGAGTGAAATAAGACAATATAGATTCAAGCTTCACACTCTAATGATCGAAGCCTTTGAAAGATGGGTCAACAGGACCAGTCTAAGGACTGGCCAATTTCTGCATCAGAGAGGTGCAGGACGCTGGATCGACAGCTGAGTCATAAACCACTTTGCCCTGCCGATAACAGACTTGAGTACAGGAGCTTTGAATGTTTCCCGATGGACTGTACTCAATCAAACACTGCGTGCCATCTGCCATTTCCGATTTTATTTCGGTCGCCAGCGGCTGACATCGCTTCAATATGCGAGAATAGGCGGCCCCGCCCCAATCACCTTCGACGACCAGACGGTGAGTCACGCCGCAAACCATGTGTTCAAGATCACCGATCTCAAGACGGAATTGGCCAGATTCGCAGGAACCTTGCCCAGCAAGAATCGGATCAAATCCCTCTTTTTCCATAAACATGGACCAACGAAGGGCTGCTCCGTTGTGCGATCTGGTACAAAGCCCACTCACCTCGACAGATTCAAGCTCATCCTGGATTTGCAAATCAGTGGAAGCAAACTGTATTTCAGCCTTATTCCAATCATCCACGATTCGAACTTCGGGCTGCACAGAATTGGGGTTGGATTGAATGGCGGGTGCGCAGTTTTGGAATTGAACCAAAACTATTCCCACAAGACTGCTGATCGTGAATAAGGAAACGTGCCGGCGACTCAACATCCATTCTAGATTAACTCAACGAATCAGAAATCAGAGAGCAGAATTACAAACGGGTCTCAACATAAGGCGGTCGATCGATCGGCGTTTCGTCTTAAGACGACATTCGCTCTAAGACGGCCACAAAAAAACCATCCCCTCCCGTGGGCGTCGGCACCAATAAATTTTGTTTGAGACACTTCCACTGGTCGCCATGACGATTCAGGAAGCCGTCCACCACATGTGAGTCTTCCGAAGGCAATATAGAGCATGTGGCGTAAACCAAGCGCCCCCCCACCCGACACATAGAGGAATAGTCCTCCAAAATTTTCGACTGTAATAAATTGAGACGGGTCAACTCTTCGGGGGAAAGATGCCACTTGGAGTCCGGATTGCGGCGTAATACTCCCAATCCTGTGCAAGGCACATCCAAAAGCACTCGATCGGCTGAATCCTGCATCCGCTTAATCACTTTTGACGACTCGATCAACCGAGTTTCAATAATGCTCGCCCCAGCTCTATTGGACCGCTCGCGAAGAGTCGTCAGTTTTTTTTGAACCACATCCAGCGCAATGATCTTTCCCCGATTTCCCATCAGAGACGCCAACTGAAGCGTTTTGCCTCCGGCGCCGGCGCAAGCGTCCACCACTCTTTGCCCAGGCTGAACATCCAAAGCCAAGGCGGCCTGCTGCGAATGAAGATCTTGAACCTCGAAGTGACCCTGCCTAAACGATTCGGTTAAAAACACATTGGTCCTTTTGCTTAACCTAAGCGTGTCGCCCACTTCGATTTGACAGGCCAGTCCCTCTTGCTCCAATTCCTTTACCAATTTTTGCGGAGTGGTTTTCAATCGATTGGTACGCAGAAAAACGGGGGCTTCGACATTCAGGGCCGGCAGAATTTGATCCCACTGGGCACCCAATTCCTGAAAGCCGACTTGATCCAACCAATCCGGAATCGATTCGGCCACCGCCCTTGAAGGTGGATTCTCATAACGACCGCGGACGGTCTGCCAATCGATGGGCGTGATGGGAATCCCCTTGCCCAGCGCAATCCCATGCTGCGCCAAATGAACAAGGGCCATGGCCTGCAAGGACGGGCCATCGAGCGCGGGTTCGTCAACACCCGCGGCATAGAGCAGGCGACGGCGCCACCGAACCACGCCGTAAACGGCCTCTGCGAACAGCCCCCGATCACGCCGCCCCCACTGCTTATGGGCTTTCATTTGATACTGAATCACTTTATCGGCGGGCCGATGCTCCACCAAGATCTCGTGCAAAGCGTGGAGCAGGCCTTCCCATATAGGACGGTGACAGATTAGCCCTTTTTTAGAAGGCCCAGACGCATCCGACATTCACGTATACGCCATTAAATTGCCCGTCACTCAACAGATGGAGGTGATTTTTCAGACCGGACTCCACCATAAAGCCGGTTTTACCGATGATGTCGCGAAAGCGAGCCCCAGCGAGCACGGAATAATCCAATGCAAGAGCCGACTCTTCATTGACCTGCTTGATAAAAAAGCCCATCCCCAATCCAATACCGAAGTACAAGGGGAAGTTGGCGTTCGCATCGGGGAAGGTGATAATTCCCCCGAAGCTGAGCTTTCGCGCATCCCCTTCTTCCAAGGAATAGCCCGAGTAATCGATTCGCATAGAAAAATCCATGGAATTGACCCATTCACCCATACGATAGGTGACACCGGCGTTGAGGCGGCCCAAATTCGATTGGTCGCCGTCACCCCATTTGTACCCCTGATCTGAGAAATAGCCACCCAAATGAACCATCAAAAAGCGTGGAGTTGCGCCAGGTTCCGTCGAACTCGAGGTGGCCTTCGTAGTCTTTCGCGCTTTGAAATAATCCTGCGCCTTTTCCTTACCGACCTCTTCGGTGGGGGCATCGTCATCCTGGACCTCAACCATTTGGGCCCAGCCGGACCAGGTCAAAAACATCAGGGCTAAAAGGATCACTCGCATAGGGCCTCCCCTCACTTCAAAACTCCACTGATAACACTGGTTTTGCGTCGTGACAACGGCCTGGAATTGTCCTATCCATAATTCTCCATGAAATGCCCCCAATGTGGACACACAGATCATCGGGTTTTAGAGACCCGGGTTCACCGCGACGAGGAAATCCGCCGACGCCGTGAGTGCCTAAAGTGCAAGTTGCGCTTTTCCACATCGGAGTCTCTCCTTGTCCAGTACCCTCATATAGTGAAAAAGGATGGGCGCAGAGAGCCTTTCAACAAAGAGAAATTGCGCCGAGGCATTCAAATCGCTTGTAAGAAGCGACCCGTGAGCATCGCGCAGATCGAGGGTATCGTTGGGCGCATTGCCAAAACGGTCCTAAACTCTCCCGATCGAGAATTATCGGCTCACAAAATTGGCCAGTGTGTGGTGGCCGAACTGAAGAAGGCCGATGATGTCGCCTATGTGCGATTTGCTTCCGTTTACCGCTCTTTTGCTGACGTCGATGAATTCTTGCAGGGCTTGAAGGCCGAGCTCTCAGGAGATGCTGAGCTATGATGGGACGTAGGCAGAGTCGCGAACTCGCGATGCAATTGCTGTTTCAGACTGAATTCACCCCAAAGGGGGATTGGGAACTGGCGTTGAGCAACTTTCGTCAGAATTCCCCAGCTCCCGCTGAAGTTTGGGAGTACGCCATTGAACTTCTGAACGGCGTCAAGAACCACCTCAAGGACATCGACCAACTGATCGAGCGACACAGTGCCCACTGGAAGCTGAACCGAATGGCTCTCGTCGACCTGAGCGTCATGCGCATCGCCGTTTATGAAACTAAATTTGCCAGTGAGCCTTTGCCGCCGGCCGTCGCGATCGACGAAGCTATTGAGATATGCAAGAAATTTGGAACCTTGGATTCCGGCTCATTTGTAAATGGCATCTTAGACCAAATCGTGAAACAATAAATCCCATGGCAACAGCTGAATTAGTTCGTGATCCATTTTCAAGTGGAAGTGATCTCTGGATTCTTCCGCCGCCTCGAATTTCGGCCTGGTTTCCACGAATTGATTGGTATCTCAATTGGCAGATGAGTAAGGGCTTGGCTTACTCCGGTTTGCATTTGCCCAGTCAAACGCTGCAGACGGCTTCGTCTTTTGAGATTGAGGTCCCCACTTTTCCTGCTCTTGATTCTTCAGCACCGCTCTTGATTTTATCCCAGAGTCGCCTTCCATCACCCAAGTGCTTGGTCCTCGACCAAGAGGGCGAGCGCCCGTGGCTGAAACGTTGCAATGAATCGATTAAGGAATTGGGTGCCAGGCGCGCCCACATGTTTCTGCCAGAAGGAACGGCCACAAAATCGGCCGAAAAAATTTGGCGCGAGTTTAACAGTCCGGCCAGTGTCACCTTTTCAGCCAATGAGGAAGCGCAAACATTATGAAATGGCAGTTGGATCGCTTAAAGTTCTTACGCTCTTCCGTCGAAGGTATTGTCGATCCCGATTTGAGAGTGATTCGAGATCGGGCTTTGGAATTTTCGGCTGAAACCGGTTTAGAAAAAATCGATCACCTCCTCGAGTCTTCAGAGGACGAAAAATCGCAATCCCTACGCCTTTTGGACCGTTTGGTGACCTACTACGATGCGGGTATCTTGGTCCGCCGAAACCAGGCTTCGTCACCTTGGCGGGTGACCGACTTATTTTGGCGGGGAAGCGTTTTTCATCTGCAAGAAAGTGATCAGGTGGAAGCTAAGACTCTCGATCTCGAGGCAGGGCCGGGCAAAGTCCGCCGAGCCCAGGGTGAGAGAATCCTGCAAGCCCTTGGAATGGAGTTCTTGTGCCAAGAATCCGATGCCCATGGATACTTTTTTCGACCGACAGAGACTGTGGGATTCTTGCTCTTTTCTCGATTGCCCGAGCCCTGGGCGGTCGATCATGTGGCGCAAACGCAACGCCTGGTGAACAAGGCCTTTTTGTTTTGAGTCCGCATGACCACGGATAGCTCTTTTACCATTTACATTCTTTCGGACGGCACCGGCGAAACGGCAAGCACCATGATTCGAGCCGCTTTGGTTCAGTACGTAGATAAAGATATCAACATTGTTCGCTGCAAGAATGTACGAACAGAGGAACAGATCGAATCGCTGATTGACGATGTTCAACAACACAAAGGCATGATCGTTTTCACCATGGTGAGCCCGCAGATGGTGCGCAAGGTTCTGGAAACTTCGGCGCAAAAGGGTGTCCCTGCAGTGGATTTGATGGGGCCACTTCTTCATACTTTGGATCAATTCTTTGGTCATCGCGAGGGCGCGCACACGGCTGGCTTGTTGCGGGCAGTGGATGATCAATATTTCAAGCGGATCGAAGCCATTGAGTACACGGTTAAACATGATGACGGCAAAACTACGGCCGATCTTGAGCAGGCGGATATTGTTTTGGTCGGCATTTCCCGCACCAGCAAGACGCCCTTAAGTATTTTCCTAAGCCACAAGGGATGGAAAGTCGCAAACGTTCCGTTAGTTCTGGATCAAACACCACCAGAGCAGCTGTTTAAGATCGACCAGAGGCGAATCGTCGGTCTCACGATCGATCCCAATGCTTTGACTCGTATTCGCAAAAAACGATTGGAAAAGTTTGGGCAAGATCCTGGCGGCGAATACGCCACCATGGCTCACATCCAAAAAGAAATCGACTTCGCGAACCGACTGTTTAAGCAAAATCGCCGCTGGCCGGTCTTCGACGTCACCGACCGTGCTTTAGAAGAAACCGCCGCCGAAATCGTGCGCGTCGTCGCTTCCCGTCTGGATATTCCGTTCACTTCGATCTTGTGAGTGATTGATTGTAATCCTCGACCACTCCATAACGAAGGCGTGAGGCCTTGCCCGCGAGCGGGAGGCCAACGGCAAGACCGACCACTGCGCTTCCACCAATCCAGGCTAATGAGTCGGTTGCATTCGCCCTAGAGAGCCCGATACCAAGTGCCGCGGCCTGTACGATCAACGCCGCCACCGCAAAGCCTTCATACCACTTTGATCGCCGCAAGTCCGTTTTGTACGAATCTTTCAGCGACGCCAATTGCGGATCCAATGACGACCTCTTCAACAGCACATCATCTTGAGCGTAAATGTAGGAATCTTGAGCCACTTCGATGGACTGAATGCGTTGATTCATCTTAAAGTCCCGGGTTTTGGGACCTGAGGCGCAACCAGTTACTAATACAACGACCAAAAAACTATGGAATATTCTTCGCATCTCGTTCGTGTATTCGCCTGAGCCCGCTGAGTCAAGTGAGCCAGGAGGCTATCCTGGATTCCCATCCGCGAACCAGAAACCGTCCGCATTCCGGACCGTACTGGGCCCGGGCCCAGTAACATACGAGAGTCGGACGCATGTGATCGCCAATATGGACCTCTCTCTAGTCCGGGATGGACCGGATGCTCAAAGCCGAAGGGCAAGCGGGTCCACGCGTGCATATTTTCACCAGGACACCGAAATCTTCAATTTGAATCACGCCGCCTGAGCTAGCCGCCCAGAGCTTGCTGCTGAAGAGCTTTAAAGAAGGTCTCGTAAAGCTCGGTGGTTTTCATGTCTTTGCGGAAGTACATGTTCACATTGGTCATGTACTTCAGATCGTCGACCTGAATTTGAACCATGCGACCGGCGCGCACTTGTTTCTTAATCGAGTGTGACGGCAAAAAGCCCCAGCCCAAACCGGACTCAATCACCCGTTTCAGCGTTCCCACATTGTCGGTTTCAAACACAGGCGTGGTGTCGATCTTGAGTTCCTGAAACTTCCGCTCGATGGCGAGCTTGAAGCCTGGATAACGATCCGTATAGGCGATGATCGGCTTTGAATTGAAGTACTTCATTTCAACATTGCTAGGCAAAGTCGTATCACGACCCGATCCCACCAACCAAAACTCATCGCGGAACAAAAAGCGCTTTTCGAATTCTTGAAACTCAATGCCATATTCCGATTTAAGATCTGGCAGTATCACCACGTCGACCAAGTTGTTGCGCATATCACTGATGATTTTTTCGCCCGTACCATAAACCAACTTAATGTGAAGCTTGGCATTGTGCTTGAGGAACATCCCAATAATAGGAGAAACTAGGTACAAACCAATCGAATTCAAAGTTCCTACGCGAAGGTGGCCTGAAACCTCCTGCGACATGGTTTGGATGGCCACTTGCGCTTGTTGAGTCAGATGCAAAATGCGTTTGGCGTAATCGTAAAGAATTTGTCCCTGCAGAGTCGCCTTCACTTGGCGCACGCCACGAACCAAAAGCTCCACTCCCATTTCGTCTTCGAGGTTTCGAATTTGCTGACTTACCGCGGGCTGAGTCAAAAACAGCTTCTCTGCAGCGGCTGTCATACTGCCCTCAGATAATACGGTGCAAAAGGTGGTCAGCTGCTGAAGGTTCACGTGGAATCTCCTTAAATTTAAGATGAGACCCCTTTTTACCACAAAAACTTTTAAATGCCACCGGCCACATAACAAAGTCTTATGACTTGGCGAATTGGTAATCTTTACAAGGTGATGAGTAAAAAAATCCCACTTTGGACCCATCTAAGTATATGAAATTACTTAGCTTAGTCACCATCGATAATTCCTACTTATAACTTTTGTCAAAAACTCCTGATTGGTGCTTTCGCTCGAATCGCAGGAAATTGCCTTTCGGGGAAGGGGACCCAATATGAAAATGCAAAGGCTTTCAGCACTCGCGATCACAGTCCTTATGGCCGCGTGCGGGCAGGCACATAAAGATCAACGAAGGCATCAAGCGCCCACCGGTGCTCATGATGTTGGAGTTTTAGTGGACTCACTCAGTCCAGCAGATCTCGCCCACCTTCAAGCTCAGTTTCCTGAAGCAAAAATTCGGCACCTCTCACCCGAACACGGCCTATATGAATTCTTTGACGTGAGCGAAAGTGACCTCAAACCGTTCGTACCCAATTCGTCGATTCAAAAAAATCGCTTTTATGAATTTAAAAAATTCTCTGAGCCCGTCCCCGCTGGCCTCGAAGTTAAGGGCCTCGACAAATGTGTGACGGTGACTAAATTTCCCAAAGCCGTTTTGACGGTCGTTCAGCCGGCCGTAAAATCAACAGTGTTCACTGTTGAACTTGGTGAGAGCGTGAAACTCTCCTCACAAAACAGCCAACCGCATATGTTCTTTCCCTCGGAATTAAAAAGCGCTTTTGTCGTCGTTCCTCCATCCAATCCAGCGGGCGGCGGGGTGGCCCTGGGCAAAGCGATTGAGTTCAAACCCCAGGCCTTGGGCGCTTACCGGATCTTTTTGATCGTACAAGATTCTCGTGGCGCTTGTGCCATGGAGGAAGCGGCTCTACAGGTGACGGTGAATCGTCCCTATGATCCTCCCCCGAACCCGCCATCACTTGATCTCGCAAAGTTTAACCATTTGAAAATGGTGAAAGCTCCGGAAGCTTGGAAGTTGAGCGAAGGCCAAGGTATTACCATCGCCGTCTTGGACACCGGCATTCAATACAACCATCCTTATCTGGCCAGCGGAATTAATGGCGGTGACAGTGCTCGACCACTGGGTTGGGATTTCGTCAACGACGACGCCTTTCCCTATGATGACGACGGTCACGGGAGCCACGTTGCAGGACTTGCCGCCGGTCGACAGTTCGGCATCGCTCGCAAATCCAATATCTTACCGATTAAAGTCCTAAATTCGATTGGTGGGGACGCCGGCTCTTTTGCCGCTGGAATACTTTACGCCGTCGACCACGGCGCTAAGGTTATCAACATCTCGGCCGGTGGCGCGAGTCCCCAGCCTCATCCCATGTTAGTGAAGGCGGTTCAGTACGCCGAACAGCACGACGTGCTAGTCGTGGCCGCCGCGGGCAATGGCGATCCCATGTCTGGACTCGGATTCAATTTGGATATGATTCCAATTTATCCTGCGGCCCTCACTCAGTCCAACGTGTTGACCGTTGGGGCCTCGGACTCGATCAATCCTTTGGCGCCCTACTCCAACTTCGGCGCCAAAAGCGTGGATGTAGTGACTCCCGGTGGATTGGCGCCGGATGACCTGCTCACCTCGGCGGCGATGGAAAATACCACGGGAGAAGTGTTCGCGGGCATGAGCGGTACGAGCATGGCCTCTCCGATCGCGGCTGGGATTGCGGCACTAGTGTGGTCGGCCCATCCCAACCTTACGCTCAAACAAGTGAAGCAGACTCTAATCGATGCCGGCACCCGCGATCATGACCTGGAAGGCATCACGGTGAGCGGTCGAAAACTCGACGCGCTCACGGCCGTGGAGCCACCTTCGTCGACCAGTCTCTCATTTTGAGACACGCGAAATGGCCTCTAGACAGACGTCTAGGGCTTTTCGCGCCTGGGCTGCAATTCACTATCCCGAAAATATCCTTTCCGTCTTATAATGATCAGGATGTTCACAAGGATGCTCCTGGCGTTCATGGCCACCCTCATTTGTTCAACCGCACATGCGAAGCGTTTTCGTAACGCCTATGTCAGCTTTGAGTTACCACCCAACTGGAATTGTAAACTGGAAGGTTCGGAGTGGGTTTGTGAAAACGATTTCGCCCAAAAAACAAAAGAAGCCATCATCATATTGACCGCAAAGGAAGTCGGTCCCAGCGACACGTTAGCCGCCTACAAAGCGCACTTAGAAAGTCCGCGCACCTTGCAAGGCCGTGGTGGCGCTGCCACTAAGTCGAAGGTTTATCATGTCAAGGAGCGCATGATTAGCAATCAGATGTGGATCGATGGCATGCACTTGGGTAGTGAAGTCGGCCCGTACTTCACACGCTATTTGGCGACGGTGAAGGAGAGAATTGCGATACTGATCACCTTTAGTGCCCACAAGCAACATTTCTCCAAATACTCGCGGGACTTTATTAATGCAGTCGAAAGTTTACGAGTGGTCGCATCGAAGGACACACTTCGATTCACCAGCGGCAAAGGGAGCGGACAGCCCGGTGGCGGTGAAACCTACGGTAACGGAATTCCGGGCGGAGGATCGGCATTTATCGATCCAGGCCCCGATATCGCAGCCCCACAGGCCCGTGGCATTGGTCGCTACAGCACGCTGCTTTGGATCGCCGTTCTACTGGGCGCTGTTGGACTATACCTTTACATGAAAGCTGGCAGCCCTAAAAAGAAAACAAAACGACCGAGAAAGAAATGAAGAGAGCATTTTTAACTTTAATTCTGTGCCTGTCCTTTTCTGCCGAGGCTAAACTCTTTCAAAACTCTTATGTCTCATTTCAAGTCCCAGACGATTGGACCTGTTTGCAAGAGGGGGTGGCGTGGACATGCTCTCCCCTGGATCAAAGAAAATCCAAAGAAGTCGTGATTGTCCTGGCCTCCAAAGTCGCGGGTCCTGAAGACAACCTTCCCGCATTTCATGCGTACCTAAATGCTCCAAAGAAAATCACCACTAAAGTGGGCACACCGATGCCCTCTCATGTGATGTACTCACGCGAGCGCAAACTGGCCGGCACCGACTGGATTCAAGCGCAACACTTGGGCAGCGAAATTCAAGATTTTTATACGCTCTATCTCGCCACGGTGAAAGATTCACTGGCCATACTGGTGAGCTTTTCTTCGGAAAAGACCAAATACAAAGAGTACAACGCCATCTTCGATTCGGCCATGAAGTCGCTTAAGATCGTGGCCAATCAAAAACTGCTTTTCCCAAAATCGAAAGATGGATCCAGTTCTCCAGAGGTGATCGGCATTCAGCCGCCCGACATGATGGGTGATGGAGGCTTGTTGCCTCCCCCTTCTGCCAAACGCAAGCGAAGTCTGACACTGATTCTGCTCGCAGGACTTTCGTTGATCGTCATTGCTGGATTTTTCTTCAACCGCGCCCAAAGCGGCAAAAAAAGAAAGAAGCCTAAAAAATGAACTGGTTGCAACTCTTAGAGGACGTGCAAAATTGGCGGGCCGAACTTTCCGCCTGGGGAATTGATTATCCTGTATTGCTCGGCATCGGCGGGCTGGCCCTGGTGCTCTTTCTTATGTCCATGCGGGAAATCGTAGTCTGGTATCTGAGAATTTATAAGATGCAGAGCCAACTCGATCGACTCTGCCAACAGGTGGATGGCCTTAGGCAATCTCTGGATCAGGCCAATTCTATCTTACAGTCGCAGGGATTTGGAGAGATTCGACCGGCCGAGCCCGAGGCCAGCCCGGCCGAAAAAGCAAAGTCTAAGAAATTCTCACTCGATCACTGAAGAAACTCACCGTATTCACGAACTTCCAACTTGCCGAGCTTGCGGAGAGGTTCCTCCGCCTTGGACTTCGGCGCGTAAACCAGAATTCGCAAATTCTCCGGATCAAAGTACTTTCGAATCGTCGCGTTGATTGATTCCTTGGATATCGCGTTTAGGGTGTCGTAATAGCCCGTAAGATAAGACGTCGGTACACCGTAACGGTTCAAGATCAATAACTGATAGGCCAAGGCTTCGGGAGTCTCAAAAGTTCGAGGAAACTGACCCCGCATAAGGGCTTTCACTGTATCGACCTCTCCATTGGTCACACCGTCCTTGATGAATTGACGGTAGGTTTTAAGAGTCTCCTCAACCGTTTCGCCAATCTTGTCCACTCGGGTGAAGGTGTAAATCCCCATAGGCCCCGACTTCAAGCGGGGGTCAAACCAAGATCGGATGTGGTAGGTCAGGCCTCGACGGACCCGAATTTCTTCAAACAGGCGGCTACCAAACGATTCTCCAAGAATTTTAAGCGCGGCTCTGAGCTCCATATACTCTGGAATATTCCGAGGAACACCCTTGAAGCCGATTTGAATCTGCGCCTGGTTCAAGTCGGACCGATTCACCAGCAGAGTTTGAAGACCGTTCCACTTGGGGAAGTCCGGTAAATCCATATTGGGAAGTGGCTGTGACTTCCATCCCTCAAAATCAGCGATGACTTTATTCTTGAAAGCATCATCATACTGACCGACGACGGCTAAGACCGAATTGCTCGGCACATAGTAGTTGGAGTAAAAACGCTTCATATCGGCTTGCGTGATGGCGCGCACCGATTTGGGCGTTCCCGCGGACTCATGACCATAGGGGTGATCGCCAAACAAGAATTTGGGCATCAAATAATCGGCGAAACTCTCAGGCGAGTCGGCCAATTTTTGCAAACTTCCCAATAGAAGCTTTCTGTGCCGATTGATTTCTCCTTGAGGAAACGTAGGACTCAGTGCCACCTCATGAAACAACTCTAAAGCGGTGTCCCGGTCGAAGGACAAACTTGAAAGCGACATGTTGGTGTAATCAGGCTCAACTGACACGCTAAAACTGCTACCGATTTGCTCCATATCTTCGGCCAGTCTCACGGCCCCACGTTGCTTGGTGCCTTTTTCTAGCATAGCGGCAGTAAATCCGGCCAAGCCTTCTTTGCCGCGAAAATCTTGGCTACTACCCGTCTTGACCATCATTTGGAAAGACACATAAGGAAGCGCCTGATCTGGAATCCAGAGAACCACGAGGCCGTTCTTCAAAGTCTGAGTCTCAAACTTTCGAATTTGAAAACTCTCGGCGACCTCGGTGCTTTTGGGTGTGGTCGAACAGGCGACAAGACCCAAGGCGGCGACAAATATTTTCAATGCGGATTTCATGTGGGGCCTCCACCTTTTTTCGGGTTAACGATCACGATGTTTCGACTGTCAGGTTGCAAATAGGTTCTGGCGACCCGTTTTAAATCCTGGGGAGTCACCTTGGCGTATTCTTTTAGGTCCGTGAAAATCCGAGTGTAATCACCCAACAGAATCTCATAGCTCGCGAGCATGCGAGCGCGACCGGAAACTCGCTTCAATCCGTCGACGTAATCTTTCATGAAGATATTTCGAGCTTTGTCGAGCTCCTTTTGTCCGACCGACATTTCACGCAGCTTTTCAACCTCTTGCTCGATAATTTGCAAAGCTTTCTTTGTCGATTGACCCGGCTTCAAGGTGGCCTGCACAGAAAACTGGCCCGCCAAAACCTGGCCCCAGGAATAAGCTGAGGTGTTGAGCGCAGTTTCGGTCTTATAAACCAGCCGCTTATATAGACGGCTCGACTGACCCTGACCTAACACGATAGACAAAAGATCCATCGCGTAGTGATCTGGATTCTTGAGGTCTGGGAGAGGGTAACCGATAGCCACGCTGGGAGCTTGCGCCTCTCTGGAAATTTCGGCCTGACGCATTTTGGTTTGTTTGGGCTCAGGCGTGATCTCGGGTCGTTTAATATCTTCTCTTGGAAGTTGTCCGTGCGTCTTTTCAATCATGTCCCGAATGGTTTTTGGATCAAAGGCTCCGGCCACCACGAGAACCGCGTTATTTGGACTGTAGAAACTTTTGTAAAAGGCATGGAGATCATCCATCGACGCTGCATTTAGGTCGTCCATAGATCCGATCGGCAGCCACTTGTAAGGGAGAGTCGTGAACATTTCGCCCGCCATTCGCTCGCGAATGCCGCCTTCAATGCTATCATCGTAGCGCATGCGGCGTTCCTCTTTTACGACCTCGCGCTCGCTCTTCACATCCTTAGGATCTAGCAATAGATTGCGCATGCGATCGGCCTCAATGTCCAGCAGCAGAGCCAGATGCTCGCTTGGCGCATTGATGTAATAGCCGGTGTAATCGTTAGAGGTAAAGGCGTTGGCCTCGGCCCCCTTGCCATTCAAAAAGTTTCCCCAAGTCTCGATGGGATATCGCTTAGTGCCCTTGAACATCATGTGTTCAAAGAAATGCGCGAGTCCGGTTCGTCCGGGACGCTCGTCTTTCGAACCCACTCGAAACCACGTCTGCACACTCACCGCGGGAATGCTGGAGTCGGCGTGAAGAAGAACCGTAAGACCATTTTTCATCTGGTACTTTTCCACCGGAAATTGAATGGCCTTTTCAAGATTGGCGCTCGGTATAGCCAGAGCCACTGCTGGTCCAGCCACGAGCGCCAGCAGGAAAAATAATTTTCGCATGGATCCTCCTTCAAGAGGCCTAATTGTCTCGGAGGAGGCTGGATGAGGTCAAGCCAGGACGGTTACTGAACGACGAGTTCGGAAAAATAAACGTTTTTAACGACGCCCTTGTGAAGGGCACCATTCAACTCGGCGATGATCTGGTTTTTAAGATGCAGCTTACCTTGCACGGTCTCCACATCGTTAAATGTCTTGGCATTTAAAATTCGCATGATCGAGTCTCGAGCTTGCGGGCTAATGCCAATCACCTCTTCATAGCCTTCTTCATCCATCATCTCGAGACTGAGCTCCATGCGAATCAAACGTCGAGGAACTCCGTCTAGGTTGGTATTGAATGGCTGCATAGTATAAAGAACGGGCTCACCCCTTAAGGTAGCTTCAAAGCTCGCCAATTCCCGCTCTGCTTCTTCATTGGAGATCTGCTTGGCTTGAAAGCCCAAAGTACTCATGTAGGTGAGATAGCTTCCCACGCCCAAGACAGCTAGATTCAAGCCCATAAAGGCGAAGGTCATGATCTTCTTCAGATCGCGGGGCGGCTTTGCATTTTGATCTTCTGCCATGGCACAATCCTCTATAGAACTTATCGGATAATTGACCATGGGCTAAAGTCGTGGCTACGATCGCGTATTCTATGAATGAAAGTTTACTTCGGCAGCGTGTAAAGACGTTTATCTTGTGCTTTTTGGCTCAAACTGCGACAGCTTTGCCCTGCTTTGCGTCAGAAGACGCGAAATCTGTCGAAGTTTCCGACCCCACTCCGCAACAGCCTCCGGCGAACATGTACCCGAGCCCACTTCTATCCCTGCAGTCACAGACCGGAGCGTTTTCGCAGTTCGCCTTCCTTGTGGACAAAAGTCGAAGGACCCTCACCGTGTGGCAGGACAGCGGCGACACCATAAAGTTAGTCGGCGCGTGGCCCACGGACATTGGTGAGAAAAAGGGCGACAAATTAGTTGAGGGCGACAAGCGAACCCCGGAAGGGGTTTATTTTTTCCAAACCATGATGGATGGACGCAAAGTCGACTTCAGCCAATATGGTGTTCGCATTTTCACTTTGGATTATCCCAACTATTTCGACCGGCTTGAGAAAAAAACGGGAAATGGAATCTGGTTTCACGCCATTCCAGAAACAAAATCCCTGGTTCGTGGATCGCGGGGCTGTGTCGTAGTCCGCAACGCCGTGATTGAAGAACTGGCTAAGTTTATCGAGCTGAAACGAACACCGATGGTGATTTCTGACGCTGTCGAGTACGTGGATCTCGAGACCTGGCGCGCCCACAAGAAGCAATACCGCGACTGGATCGAGACTTGGAGAAGCAGCTGGTCATCCAAAGATCTCGACGCCTATATGAATCAGTACTCGGAAAAATTTAGCGGCAACGGAATGAATAAATCACAATGGAGAGCGTATAAAAGTAATCTCAATAGCCGCTATGAATTTATCGAAATCGATTTAAAGGACGTTCAGATATTTAACCAGGGTCCGAAGATCGTCTTTCGTTTTCTGCAGGCCTACAAGTCGAATCAGAAAGAGGATTTTGGCTCTAAGATTCTTTACGCCTTAAAGAACGGCGACCGGTACGAAATCATTGGTGAATCTTGGCAAAAAATTGGGACCCAGGCTTTGGGTGCCCTCAATTTAAAGTCCGACATGCAATCCCGCGCCAACTAGGTAAAA
>JBFWON010000080.1:0-20195 GCA_050250515.1 Bdellovibrionales bacterium
ATAAACAGTGACACCGCTTTGGTGAGATTTGCCCGTTTGCAGGTGGATGTAGGAGCCTTCGAAGCCAATGACGATCAGATTCCAGAGTGTGTAATCGTATCCAGTCGCTATTCCATAATGATAGGGCGAGAATGTGGTGTCGACGCTACTGGGATTGGTTTTGACTTTCGAAATTCCAATGCGAAGGCCAAAGTAGGTGTCACCTGCACCACTTGGTATGTGGTACATTCCCTCGACCCCAGCCAGAATGTAAGTGTACTTGTCGGTCGCACTTGGTTGTCCTTGCTTGTCGCTCGCTAGATAATAACCACCGGTACTGAAAAAGGGAGCAAGAAACGCCGAGCCCTTAAATCCCATCAACATGTAAGGACTGGTGTTTTCCACATCGGGTATGCTGACGCCATAGAGCGCGCCGAAGTTGGCGCCGCCTGAATCCGCGGCTCTAGCCACCCACGTGGTGGCGAGCAAGGTTAAGAAAAGGCTTGTTCTGACAAGACCCATACCCTCTATGTATCGGATTAAAACGATCGAAATGACACAGGATCAAAGGCGAGATTTTGGGTTCGCTCATTGCTATGCTTAAACAGATGGCCAGAGAGAACTCAGGTATAGGTTTAGATCGTCGATTTCCAAGTCGGTTGTTGAGCCATTTTCGGCAGTCTCCTCGGGCCCTCCTATTCCTGGTTGTGACCGCATTTTTGACCTCTCCCGTCTGGGCCGGGAGTTCTCACGCGGGCGTGGCTCTCTTGGTAGTCGATATGCAATCCCGATTTCTCGACAACCTATACCTGGAAGACAAAGAGGACTTGCTGCGCAAGCAAAAGGACTTGTTTGATTGGGCCTCTGCTCACGACCTTCCCGTACTGGTCATTCAGATGGGAAATTCATCTCCGACTATTCCTGAAGTCCTGAGCCGGGCCAGCGAGTTCCGCCGCTGGGCCGTGGTGCAGAAAAATAATCACGGTGGTTTAGATTCCCAAGTCGACGCCGAATCGATTCAAATTCTTCGGGCTTGGGGCGTGACTAAGTTAATACCTACCGGAGTCTATGCATCTGTTTGTGTTCGAGCTACGGTCGCAAATGCTTTCGGTGCAAACTTTAGTATTTTGGGCGCGGATGATTTGGTGGCGGATCCTATGCACCTTCAGTCCGGATTTTATTCAAAGAAGTCTTGGCGAAAAGAATTTCCGCAGGAAAATTTTGTTGAGAATTGGACAAATCAGCGTTTCGATCAAATGTTTTGCGAAGAGTCCTTACTCTAGGATTACATCCCCACGGCGACGGGCTTAGTCTTAGTTTCTAGCGCTTGCGCTGCATTAAGTATCCCCCCGGAGACTGTTCGATTTCGCAAACTAGGGAGAGCTCGCCTTGAGGAAACGATCTGCTGAATCACGGCATCTGATTTCATTAGAGGTCCTTGTTGAGACAGAATCAATGCCGCGACTCCGGTTACGAAGGCCGTGGCCTGAGAAGTTCCTGACATAAATCCGTACTGTCCATCCGGCAGGGTGGAGTGGATGTTGCGCCCTGGAGCTGCAATATCGACAGTGGATCGGCCAAAGTTGCTGACGGCCATCAATTTTCCGGTCCGATCGCTGGCGCCCACGCTGATGATGTTAGGCAGGTCATAGTCGGCGGGGTAAAAGTGAAAGAAATCCGAGTTCAACCCTTCGTTTCCAGCGGCGGCGACAAACAGAACGCCTTTTTGTGCAGCCATTCCGAGAACGGCTTCTTCGCTTTCACTGCGTAAAATTCCTCCGCCCGAGTAGTTAATGATTCTGGCCCCCATCCGGGTGGCGTAGCGAATAGCTCGAATCGTGTTGACCAAATTGCCTTCGCCGCCAGAATCGGCGTCATAGTATTTTAAAATCATGAGACTCACACCCGGGGCCACTCCACTCGAGCCCCCTCCTGGTAATCGCTTGGCGCCTACAATGCCCGCGATGTGAGTCCCATGCCCGTGGTCATCCGTGACGTCGGGCGAATCATTTACAAAATTCCATCCATGGATGTCGTCGACATATCCATTGCCGTCGTCATCCCGGCCATTCGTGGCCTTGGGATTGCCGTTTTCGTCCAGGCCATCCTCGCCTGGATTGGTCCAAATGTTTTCAGATAAAGCGGGGTGGTGAATATCACATCCTGTGTCTATCACCGCAACGACTACGTCTTTGTTGCCTTTCGCCATTCGCCAGCCCTCACGGGCACGGATGGCTTCAAGCCCCCAAGACAAAGAGAGTTGATCATCTTCGCCACGTCCTTGTAGCACCGTCGGGCTTTCTCGAGTTTCGATCCGATCCTCGTTTCGAAATGTCTTGGTGATTTGAGGCCACGTCCAGAACACCGCAAGCCCAACTGAAAATGATAGCAAGATCTCTTTGTACTCTTTCATTTCAAACTCCTTTTTGAAAGTTGAGAGAGTACGAATAAACACTGAGCAAGGGCCGCGCCAAGGTCAGCGCGGCTTGAGCAGAGGGTTTGGCTGTAAACTTTGTGCGCGTGTTCTGTGCTTGTGCGACAGTGTTAGCGGGCTAACACTTGTTTATTTGAATGGCGTGGCGAATTTGAAACAGTTGTCCTAACACGATCTTAACAATCACGCCACGCGGACGAGGGGAGAGGGGGCGACGGTGATTTTGTTGCGGCCGGTGTTCTTGGAATTGTATAGAGCGAGATCGGCGCGCTTGATCCAGCCTTCGCGCGTCTCAGATTCGCACAGCTGGGCGACGCCGATTGAGACAGTGAAGCGGATCTCTTTGCTCTCATGCACATAGGCTTGGGACCGAACTTGATGGAGGACCTCTTCGGCCTTTTTCAAAGCGTGTTCGCCTTGAAAATCGGGGAGAATGATGGCGAATTCTTCACCACCGATACGAGCTAGGAGTTCACAATCTCGGGTGAACATGGACTTCAATGTGGTCACGAGCTCACGCAGAACAAAATCACCCACGTCATGGCCAAAGCCATCATTGATCTTCTTAAAATGATCAATGTCGACCATCAGCAGGCTGACTGGTTGTTTGGAAGCTTGAAAGAGCTTCCAATATTGATCGCAGTACTCATCAAAAGTCTTACGATTGAAAGCTCCGGTCAGGTGATCGACTCGGGCCTCATTGTGTGCATCGCTCAGTTGCTTTTTGACCGTGCTCAGATTTTTTCGAATGCTCCGCATTTTGTTGTTACGGCGCTTGTCTTTTTTGAACTGCTTTTCGACATAAGAATCAATAAATTTACGTGATTGGTTTTTTAGGGCCACAATGGAATTGGTTTCAACGGCTTCTTTCAGTTGTTCCAGGCTCTCGCGCATTTCGTGATCTTCTTTTTGTTCTTCCGAGATGTCTTCTGCCAACTGATCAACAAAATCCCAGATTATGAGGCGAAATTCTTCAAATGTTTTCTGGATGTAGCCGGCCTCATCAATTCGATAGGTCGAAAAAAATTGACGGAAGCGGAACAAGATTTTCTCAGTGTTAGGCCCATCGGGCTTCAAAAGCTCCTTGGCAAATTCGTCTAGCGTTTCCCGAGTCTTTCGAACAGGATGACCATCGAAATCGATGAGATGCTTGTTGTATGTGTCGATCAGGTAGAGAAGCGTGGCGCGCTCCTCAGAAATTCCCGCCGACACGTCGGCAGATGTGCGAGCCTTTTCGCCGCCTTCGGACCAGTCGAAATCGAATTGTTCTATTAATTTTTCGACCCATTTTTTCATGTGAGAATAGATCGGCATTTACGCCATTAAAGTGCACCGACAAAGGTCTGGATTGTTGACACAAACCCGGACCTTCCTCTAAGACTAGTAAATCTACCGATGTAAGATTCCGAAAGGTAAGTCATGAAGTTTCGACAATGGCTCGTTCAGAAAATGCTGAAACACAATGCAATCGTCAGGCGTGTGCTTGTCGCGGTCGTTGTGGGCTCGCCTGTCGTGGCATTGACCAACACATCGGTGGTCGAATCTAAGCCTAAAGCTGCGGTGCAAAAAAAATCCGTTAAGGTGGAATTTTTATTCCAAGATCGTCGTTGTCTTGGGATCCAGACCCCAGCTTTGCAAGATCGTTGATTCCTCCTTTTCACTCATCGCTTTTTTGAATTTCGCTTGCGACTGGCCTTTGACTCGTCGTTCGCATTCGGCCCAAGTCGAATGGCGCATGACGATTCCACCGTGAAGACTTAAGTAGGAATGGGCGGCGGGCTTCTTTTCATAGGTCTTCATCGGTGGCAGATCTTCCTCTGGTGGAAGGTCATGGATCGCCACCGAATAATTGAGCAAGCTGCCGTCAAAGAGCTTCACGTGGCGGCCGTTGGCAAAAGCCACGGCGATTTCGTCACAGCGCTCGTTACCCGGAATTCCCGAGTGACCGCGGGAGTATCGCCAGTGAATTTGCGCAGGCTTAAGGCGGCCGATTTCACGAGCGAGATCCTCCCAAAGATCACGATTCGCGACCTCGCCGCCTTCGGCATTTTTCCATCCCTTTCGGCGCCAGCCCCAAATCCATTGCGTGATACCACGAATGACATAGGTGGAGTCCGTGAATAGAAAAATATCAGGGGTTGGAGGTTCTTTGAGAAATCTCAGTGCCCGCAGCGCGCCCATAAGCTCCATTCGATTGTTCGTGGTTTCATCGGCCCCGCCGCCGAGCTCGCGCACACGACCCTCTGGAAAAGCGAGAATTGAGGCCCAGCCACCAGGGCCAGGGTTTCCTGTACAAGCTCCGTCGGTAAAAATAATCAAGGATTTGAGTTCTAAACTCATTCGGGGTCAGTTTAGGAGAGCCGTTGTCAGTTGGCAATGCCTCACCTACAATTAAGGGTGATGGAGAGTCGGCCTCGCAAATTAATTTTCTTCGGGGCGCTTTATTTTCTGCAAGGGGCGGCCTTTGCCTATGCCGTCAACTTTCAAAAGCCGTATTTAGCGGCGGCAGGGATTTCGACGGCGAACATTGGCTTGTTCACTAGTATTTTGCTCTTGCCCTTTATATTGAAAATCGGATTGGGCTGGCTCAGCGATCATCGACCGATCGGAAAGTGGGGCGGGCGCAAACCCTACATGCTAATGGGGCTCGTCATATTCGCCGGCGGATATGGGACGCTGGCGAGTTTGGATCCGTCACAAAGCTTTCTGATTTTCGCCGTCGTGACCTGGTTGGCCTCTTTGGGGTTAGCGCTGTTTGATACTTGCGCGGACGCATGGGCCATTGACATTGCCAAGGACGACGAAATGAGTTCCATCCAGGCGGCGATGGTCTCGGGCCGGTCCCTCGGTCTGATCGCGATGTCACTGGGCTTTGGATTTTTGGCCAAAGACTTTGGCGTCAATTCCATTTTTATGGCTTTGGCCGTGCTGGCCACCGGCGTGTGGTTTTTGGTTTTGGCGATTTCCCCGCCAAAGGCCATTGTCGTAGCCGAGATACCTAGAAGACCGAAGATTTGGCCGCCCGCATGGGCATGGGTGGCCTTTGCGATCTATGGAGTTTCCTACTCCATGGCCTCATTCGGATCGGATGGTTTAATGACTCTGTATATGGCTAAGGCCCAGTCGGCGGGAAGTTTGGAGATTGGTTTCTTCGGTTTTGCTCGTGGGATTGGCGCCATTCTCGGGGCTTTAACATTTGCCTTTATCACTCGTTGGTTTCCGTTGAGAAAGGTGTTGATCGGGAATTTGCTGGGGCTTGGATTGGCGAGTCTACTCGCCCCACACATTGAACCTTTTTGGCTCAGGGCTTCGACCTGGGGTTTGTTCTGGGGACTACAAGAAACGGCTTATGTGACGCTGGCGATGATATACTCGCGCGGGCCATGGGCCGCGACGCTTTTCGCTGTATGGATGATTTTTTCGAATGTCGGGACGGCGCTCGGCGAAGCCGTGGCGGGTGCGATGGTAGGAGAAGTTGGATTTGCCGGTGTCTTTGGTGGTCTGGGAGTTTTGGCTTGGGTCACAATGGCGCTGACGCCTTGGCTGAAGGCTGGCGAAGGGAACCGCCAGCCCAACTAAGCCTGATCTTACATTTGATCTTCGAGGGCCAATTCTTCTAAGTTTGTCGCCATGGCTTCGCGTGTAGCGACTTTGTTAGCCAAGCGATTGTTGGCTTGGGCCATGCGCTTTTGCTCTTGGCGGTGGCGCTTGATTCTAGCTTGGGCACGCTGGATGCGGACTTCCGCAGCCTTTTGGCGAGCTTCAAGGTCGCGCTTATCTTGTTTTTGTGCTGCAATCTGCTTGGTCAGCTCGCGCTCGAACTCTTCCGCATCGCGCAGACGCTTTTGCGATTTTTCAACGCGAGCATTCAGAGCGTCCAAACGGGCTTTGGCTTGGTCGCGCTGAGCGCGGACTTTGCGAGCTCGTGATTCCGCAGTCAAAGCTAGACTGTGAACTTTTTTAAATTTTGCACTTTGCTTGTCGATGCGACCGTTCAGCCGCTTAGACTCAGATTTCAATTGAGCAATTTCTTTCTCGAGCTGTCGAGCTTGGGCTTCAAACTGTCGAGTTTCGGTTCGAGCCTGTTCTTCCATTTTGCGTTGTTCGTCGACGCTGAGGGTTTCGGCCTCAACCTCTGTGCGCATATCTTCAACGCGGGTGGAACTGGTGGCGAAAGCTCCGAACGAAGTGGCGATTAAACTGGCTAATACTAAAAATTTCATTGACCCTTCTCCTCTAAACGTACCTGTCTCGCGGGGATAAACAGCAATACAAATGCCACTTCGATCTCATCTCTAATAGATTTGAGATGAATTCTTTACGAAAGTGGTGACGATAATTGGCTCTAGAAGGTCGAAAGAAAGACCAGGAACGCCAAAAATCCCAAAGGAAAACAAATTCCGAGGGGGGAAGATCGGATGATGTCGTTCCGGTCCCGGAAGTCTTCTTCAACTTTTGATTCCAAGAACTCGGAGTGAAGGTATGGACTATATCCGGCCACATAGGCCTTAAAGTGATGGAGTTCGTAGCGCACGGTAACCTCCTTTGTGCTGCAACTTATATGAGCAAGGCCTGGACCAGCGGAGGGAGTCCGACAGTCTGGTCGAGACTCACCTTTTTACAGAGATTGGCTATAATCAATGGGGATGAATGCACCTCGGGTGGCTTTTTTATTTGTTGGTTTAATGGCGATCGGCCTAATGGCTCATTTTTCGATGAATATTAAACCAATCCAATTGAAGGCTCGGGTGAAGACGGCGTCTCACCCACCGCAAGTCTTTAAGAACAAACCGGAAGTGCCTGTCCCAGTTCACGGTCCTCCGCCGCCCGCGGTTGGCCCGCTGGCGGAGGCTCGTCATGCTCATTCATTCGGCGGCGAGAGGCCTAAGGCGACGGGTTCTTGTCAGTTTTCGGGGGTGGCGTTTCCGCCGGATGCAGCGGTCTTAGTTGTCGGAGCTGAGCCTTCGACCCAGAAAGACTCCCAGACTGTGGATGTGGTCGTCGCAAAGCCGGGGCCCGCGCTCTTAATATTGGGAAGTATGGTGGAAACCACTTGGACCGTGACGGAGCGAAGTGGGGCGACGGTGTTGGCCATCTTGGCTGAGGGTCCACAGCGGCAAAGTTTTGGACGGGTACCCTCGCATGCCAAAACTATGATCAGTTCAATGGTGAACCGAGCACCATGCGGGGTCGTGAAAATTCGCGAGAAGAAAGTCGAGCAGATCAATGAACTGAGTCAGCAGCTGTATGGTCGGCCGTTGACTCAGATCTATTCCACCCGGACTGGTGGAATCGTCATTTCCAATTAATACTCAAACTGTGTGCCCGTGGCCGACTAACGGCCAGGCGTCGAATCGGGATTCCCTCGACAAGCATTGAACCTTTTGCTTCACTTTAAGACATGAAGTCGATGAAGTTGGTTGTTCTGGCCTCGATGGTGGGTCTCATTCTGATCGGAATTCTGATTGTTCTCGATGTGATCCCAATGGATCTAGGCGGTCAGGCCATGCAAAAGTCATTGGCTGTGGTTTTGATGGTCGGCGGGGGCGCTGGCCTCGGCTTTGTCCTGATGGGTGGTCAAAAATCGCCTCAGCCCACCTCGACCAATGTCTCATCCGAAGACCCCAACCGCGGCCCCAAGTTCTGACGCGCCGACGGCCCAAAACGTAGTCCGTACCTCACGGATTCCTCCTAATATTCCGATAGAGAAGAGTCTTAAAGATGGAGGGGTAGCTATGTCAGCGACCGTCGTTGCGGTTCTTGTTCTTGCGGTTCTAGTGGTCATGGGAGTTATCTTTGTCGGTATCTACAACGGTCTAGTTCGGCTGCGCAGTCAGCTTGAGCGAGCTTGGGCCAATATCGACGTGATTTTGAAACAACGCTACGACGAAATTCCGCAACTCGTTCAAGTTGTCGAGCAGTATGTCGGTTATGAAAACAATATTTTGAAGGACCTGGCGAACGCTCGTAGCCGGTATGGATCGGCGGGCTCTGTGCACGAAAAAATTGAAGCTTCCAGAGGGCTAAGCTTAGCTCTGCAAGGGGTGATGGCCATTGGTGAAGCCTATCCAGAGCTTAAGTCCAACGCCAATTTCATGCAGTTGCAAAAACGGGTCAGCGAGTTGGAAGAGGCCATCGCCCATCGCCGCGAAACCTATAATGAGGCCGTGGCCAATTTCAATGCGCGCATTGATCAATTTCCTGACACCTTCGCGGCTCGCCTGCTGAACTATCAGCGGCAGGAGTCTTTTATGGCGTCGGCCAACGAGCGCTCTCGTCCCTCACTTAAAATGAATCTACCCAACCAGAATCGCAGTGCTTAATCCTTTCGAGGCCAAGGAATCAGGAATAGAGGCAGCCATTTGGGCCATTGTTGGTGGGGCGGTGCTCTTTGCTAAGGCTCACAAGCGCAAGAAGAAGGCGCGTTTGGTTGAGGACATGCCCCGCTCAAAAATTTCCTCGGCTCCTCAAGGTTTAGTTGAACTTCAGGGTTTTGCGTGGCCCACCAAAGAGGGTCTCAATCTTCCGCGCGGTATTCGGGTGGTGTACTTCAGCTTGGCACTGCAAAGAGAAGAAACGCGCGGAACTGGTAAAAGTCGTCGTAAAGAGTGGGTCACGATTCATACTTTTTCGTTCAATGAGCCTTTCTATGTTTTGGATGGCAGTGGCCTTGCAATGGTGGATCCCTCGCACTCCGAAATTGAATTTAGCTCGAACAAGACCCGGAATTGGAACAACATTTCAAAAGCTGAGCAGCAGCTTCTTTGCGAGCTCTTTATCCCGTCAGGCAAAGTTTCGGGTTTTCCCCCAAGAACTGGCTTGCTAGGAATCTTTTCGAATAAATATCGAATCATCGAGCATGAGATTGCTGCGGGCTCACCGCTTTACGCCTGCGGCCACTTTCAAGGTTTTGATCAAGCCAAAGAGATGTCCGTCCCGGCCTCGCTGATTTCGTTTGCACGCAAAGTTGTAGACTTTGGTGCCAAGGAATTAAAGAACGTCACTGCCCTTTTGGACAAAGACGGGGATGGAAAAGTCTCGGCTGAAGAAGCGAAGCGGGGCTATGAAGAAGCGGCGGCCCTGGCCTGGTTGAATCAGAAAGAAGATGGCGATCCTGCGATGAAGGATTATGCGCGGGTCTATGGCTTAATGGCGAACAGCGAAAATCACAAGCTCGTGATCAGTGATATGCACGAAGAACATCTGGTCGGGGCCCTTGGCCGTCGAACGAATTTGATGATGTTCGGTGGGGCAGGGCTCGTGGCGGTCGGCGTTTTACTCATTCTTGCCAAGTTTATTCCGAGCGGCGGTGGGGTGACCAGTAAGCCCGTAGCCGCGCAAACCCCCACGCGGGTCGAGCGAGTCTCTGCTGCGAGAGCGCCGGCGAGAATCGCCGACTCAACGGTTCTTCACGAAGCTTGTGTCAAAGGAGTTTTAAGTTCTTGTCAGCGCCTCGTCCGCGAGGCCAATGCCCGTCAGTTGCCATCACAGAACGTCAATTACTACCGTAGCGTACTTTGCCAAAAAGGGGACCGGCAATTCTGCTCTGGGTTTAAACGTTAGTTCTAAAAATCCTGAAAACCGGAATCCTCACTCGAGGGTGGGAACTCCTGTCCAACCGCTTTTTTGGCTCGTCTTGTTTGCGTCGACTTATTTATTTTTCTGGACTGAGCTCGCTTGTTTCGGGCTTCTTCCATAGAATAGACGTTGCCTTGTTCATATCCCGCCGACTCGGTCCCTTGGGCTTCTTCACCATCAACAAACTGGATCAGTCTTTGAACAGCCCCGCCGACATTTGAAGCCTCGCTCCTCAGTTTTTCAGCCTGAGTCGAGCTCTGTTGTGCGACATTAGAGTTTTGCTGGGTGGCTTGATCCAATTGTCCGATAGCTTTGGTGATCTCTTGAATCCCCTGAGATTGCTCTTTGGTGGCTTGCGTGATCTCTTCAATCATGGACGTGACGGAGTGAGAATGCTCTTCGATGCGTTTTAAGGCGGCCCGACAGGCTTCCGCCGTGGACTGTCCTTGAGCAATTTTATCTTTTCCTGTTTCAACAAGCCGATCCACCCGTTGTTTGGTTTGGTCAACAATGCGATTGACCTGATTGATCGAGCTGGTCAGCATTTCGGTGATTTCACGGGCGGCCTTGCCACTCATTTGAGCGAGATTGCCCACCTCTTCAGCGACTACGGCAAAGCCTTTCCCATGCTCGCCCGCTCGGGCGGCTTCGACAGAGGCGTTGAACGAAAGCAATTTTGTTTGGAAAACAATGTCATTGATGACATTCGTCTTTTCATCAATGGATTTGATGATCTTGACAATTTGCGAGAGCTCTTGGTTGCTACTTTCCATTTGCTCAAGGATTTCGTCGTTTGTTGCTCGAATTTCCCCAATAGCCCGAATCATATCGTCAACGCTCGAGGATCCATCGTTGGCGGCGCGCGTGTTGGCCTGAGTGGCTGTCTGCGTGCGTTCGGCAGATTCGGCCGTTTGTGTCACCATGGCAGATATTTGCTCGATCGACGCCATGGTTTCTTGCAGGCTTGCGGCTTGCTCCGTCGTCGCTTCACTTAGCGAAGCGGCGGCTGAAGAGCTGGCTTTCGATGCGTCAGTTAATTCTCCGGTCGACTGATTGAGTTGATCGGAAATCGCTTTTAGGGAAATGGCCATGGTGCTGCCTTGGCGGTAGGCCACTGCGGCGATGCCCATTCCGCCCAAGACGAGAATGCCGAGTGAATACAGTAATAGCTGACGAAGTCCCGCGAAGGTTTCGGCTTGGCTCAGCTCGGTGACCACATACCAAGTCAGGTTGCCAATCTTTAAGGGTTCATAATAAGCAAGGGTCTTGAGACCGTCGTAAGATACGTTTTCGGTGAAGCCCGTTCTTCCTTGGCTCGCCAGGCGGACCGCCTCGCTCTCAACTGAGATGGAGGAGTCTTTTGCAAAAGAGGCTTCCACCGTGTGCGTCTTCTTGTTTCGAAAGGTGTCGGCCCTTAACTTTAAGTCTGATCCAAGTAAAAGGGTCTCACCGAGTTCACCTAGTCCCTCGCGCAGGCTGGCCACGGCGGTGATTTTGTCGAGCGGAAGTTGAATCATCAATACGCCGATCTTCTTTCCATTCGAATAAACAGGCGTGCCCGCGAACGAGGCAGGGGCTTCATATGAGGGCGTGTAGAGAGCGAAGTCTTCGATATAGTATTGGCCGTTTTCGAGTTTGGCTGCGTTCTTCCATGATGAGGCAATGCTGGTGTCGGACCACGGTCCGGTCACCAGTGAGGTGGAGAAGTCGGTTTCTTTGAAGACCGTATATACGATACGCCCCTCTGTGTTGACTAAAAATAGATCATAAAGAGCATGGCGAGTCAGGTAGTCACGGAAGTAGGTGTGATACTTCTTATGGGCTTCGGCAAAGCGAGAGTTCCGCTTGGGTGAGATCATGTTGTCTTTCTTTCCTAGCGGATTCTCGTTCTCAGAAATAAAATCGTACTGGGCAGCTAGGCTCGGCAAGTCCAACTTGTTCAACAATTGATTGAGATCTAGATTGACCTTCGTTTTTTCTTTATAGGTGGCACCAAATTGTTCGCGATAGTATTTCTCTACAGAGGCCCGATAGGTGCCCTTGAGAGCTTCATCGCCCTCGACCCATCCCTGTTTGTACGGGGCTTCAAACTCAAGCAGAGCGGATTGGACGAGAGGGCTGCTGGCCAAGTCCACGATTCCCTGCATTTCACCATCGAAATAGGCTTTGATGTTGGAGGAGATTCCGCTTTCGGCCAGTTCGGCCTTATCGCGCGCCAGATTCACAATTTCATGAGAGGACTCAAAGTAGGAGACTGCGGTGCTTAATAACAATGGGCCGAGTCCGAGTAGGACAAAGCTGACAATGAGACGAGTTCGAAGGGTGCGAGACTTAAGGGACATGCTGACCTCCGCATGTATTCTTCGGCTAAATTTTCAGGAGATCTTAGGGGCAATAGCTAGACCAAAGAATGGGGTCAGACTTTAGGCTTGCTCTTCGGTCCGTCTTGTTTACCGTAGGGTTAAGAAACCTGAATAGGAGGTACACCTTGTTGCTTCGTACGATCGTCGGCTTAGGCCTTTTTTCAACCGGTGCCATCGCCTCGGCGGTGGAGTCTCAAAGTTCAACCAATTGGTTTGAAAGTTTGAAAGTTTCCGGATTCGTCGATTTTCGAAATTCGACCTATCATTATGATAAGTCTAGCTCCGGGAACTATAAAGAGAAGTCGGGTTACCTGCTGGAAGATGGGGCTCTCTATTTCCACTTCAACCATGATAAAGTGGAGGCTCTGGTGGACCTTCCCTTCCACCGTAATTCCACGACTGGCACCAATGATGCAAACTTTGCCTTTGCCATGACCAAGGCGCAGGCATGGGTGGGATATAGTTTCACTGAGGAATTTAAAATCGTGGCGGGCCAATTTGATACGCTCTACGGTTTTGAGCTAAACGATTCGAAAGATCGTCTGTTTGGGAATGCCGGACTCGTCTATGCGCAAACACTGCCAATCGTTCACTCGGGTGTCTACCTTCAGTATAGTCATTCGGGCCTGACGGCGAAGCTCTTGTCCGCAAACCCTGCGGATCGGGACACGCTGGGTACGACCGCCAATGACTCTTACATGGAGACCGGAGCCACTGTTGGGTATTCGCAGGATTGGATTCGGGGCCAATTGGGATACCTAACTCGTGATCAAAAGAGTTTGTCTGGTGGAGAGGCCAAGCGCACATTGACCGATATCCTATTGGGCTTCACCTTCGACGCCTTTGATCTCGATTTGCAATATTCGATTGTCAAAAATCCGCAAAAGAACACTCTGACCACCAGTGCGACGGATGATGAGGATTCTGGAAAAGGTTTGATGGCAATTCTTGCTTACAAGTTGTCCGATGATTGGAAGCTGGGCGTTCGTTATGAGTCCTTGACCGATGACCCCGGAGCCAGCAATTACAACAAGGCGGAGTCTTGGAGTGGAGTCGTGCATTTCATCGCCAACTCCCATTTGACTATGCGAGCGGAATGGATGGATATCAATACCACGCGCAGAGCTGATTTTGCTGCTGATGCTTACGGCGAAAACCGATTTGATATTGGGGCCTTACTCGTCTTTTAGCCCTCTCATTAGAAGGCGCCCCGTTCTTATGGGCGCCTTTTTTCTTCCCATGTTTAAAAATCTCAAGTAAGTTCGCGCCGATGCAAGCCATTGGCAGACTCTTATCTTACATTCGGGCACCATTTCTTTTAGTCTTCGGGGCTCTTTATACGATTTTTGGATCCATATTGGTGATCTTGGTGGCCTACGCCACGCGGAGTCCTCGTTGCATTGATTTTGTCTGTGTTGATGTTTGGGCGCGAGTACTTCTGTTTTTTTCGGGTGTGAAGGTCGAGATCCGAGGATGGGACAATCTGCAAAAGTCCTCGAAGGGATTTTTGATTCTTTTCAATCACTCCAGCCATTATGACATTCCCGTGCTGTTTTGCTTTCCTCAGTCGTTTCGATTCGGCGCCAAGATCGAGCTTTTTAAAGTTCCCTTTTTTGGTAAGGCCATGGCCGCTTGTGGGGCCCTTCCCATTGATCGGGGCAACCGCGAAAAGGTGATGAAGGTTTATGAAAATGCCATCGCCCGAGTGAACAAAGGCGAGGCCTTTGCCTTGGCGCCTGAAGGCACGAGGCAGAGCGAGCCTAAGATCGGCGCCTTTAAACGCGGACCTTTTGAGTTCGCCGCCAATGCCCAAATGGATTTAGTTCCCGTTGTGATTGCTGGTGCCTATGAAGTGCTACCGAAGAAGTCGATTTGGGTGAATTTAGGTCAATGGCGTCGCAAAGTGATAATGGAAATCTTGCCGCGAATGCCGGCCGCTGGCCTTGAGGGCGAGGAACTCGTCGCGCTAAAGGATCAGGTCCGTACCAAGATGGAAGACGTCTTTAATCGGAACCACGCGGAAGTTTATCCGGTTTAATGGTCCAAACCACTTTAGTGAACAGTGCATGTCGCTGTTGCGTTGGGGTCTTGGTTAAAGACCCCATCGTTTTGGCCAAATCCGACTGAACATAATTTTTGTAAAACGGTTCGTGATAAATTTTGGGAAAGCGATCCAAAGCCCAATTCAGATCCGGAGTATCATCCCATTGTAAAGAATCCGCCAGCACCAAAATTCCTCCAGGTTTAAGAAGGCGCCAGGCTTCACGAATCAACTTCTCCCGTTCGGAATCGGGCAGCTCGTGCAAGAGGTAAACCGAGACAACGGCGTCAAAAGACTCATCTTTGAATTGCGTGTTCGTCACATCGCCTTGGACAAAATCGATGCGAGGATAAGCTTTTAGGTTCCTCTGCGCGACTTTTAAATATGGGGCACTCAAATCCATGGCGGTGATTTTGGCATTGGGAAATGTTTCGGCCAAGTACCGGGTGGTGGAGCCTGCGCCCGAACCCATCTCCAAAATTCTTCCTGGATGAAGAGCATGGCTCACAAGGGGCGGTAATACGGCCCGTCGCATGGCCCCCGCCGTTCCATTGAACAGAATTTCGACTTGATGGTCATACCGTTTGGCCGAACGTTCCGACAAATAGCCATCGGTTTGAAAATGGAAATTGCGCAGATAGTATTCGGGTAAATCGCTCAGCAGGGAAGATGAAGTGGCCCCGAGGTCTTTGGTTTGACGCTTCTTCATGCGCAACGCCACCCGCAGGCCATCGCGCAAGACTTCACCGTAGGACAACATGTGTTGCAGGGGATTTTCGATATCAATCAGATTCCAAGAGTAAAGGCCCTTTTCCACATTGCGAATGTCATCCTTGTGAAGATCCAAAATGTGCTTCCACAGTATTCGGATTTCGTCAGGCTGGGGTGGCGGAAGGTCCCGGTAGGCGAGTCGGTGGTAGGCCATTAGCGGTAGAGACTCGAGAAAGTAAACGCCCGTGCGAGCTAAGGAGAGACCTTGTAGTATTTTAGTTGAAATCATCCGATGATCCTTTTCCTTCCGATGAAAAGAGCGAGTTCCACGCATTCTTAAAGCCATGTCCAATTTCCCGAGCGGCCTCGCCAATTCGTTGACCCACTGTTCGACCGGTCTTTTTGACGTCTTGCTTGACCTCTTGCGCCCCTTTTTTTACCGAGTGGGCGGCCTCGACCGTGCCGTCCCGAATCTCATGGGCAGCCTCTTTGGTCTTTTGCGCGGCCTTATCGAGCTTTTGCCCGACCTTTTGGAAGGATTTTTCGAGGTTTTCGGCCCCGAGCATTTGTGAGGACAAAAGAAGAATGGTGATGGCGATTCGAAAACTCATACTTAAAAGTAACGAATCCCGAACAAAGGGACAAGAATGCGAATTGACGCGAATCTACTTAGTCGACGGAATTGTCTTCGCGCTCAGGATGAAAACAGGTTTTACAGGGGCCACCGCCGCCGCCACCGTCACATTGAGGCCTTGAGCAAGCCAGAGCCTTCAATGATTTTGGCGCCAGTTGAATCTCACCTTGCAGATTATCTTCTAGTTTTTGCAGGTCTTGCAGAGCGCGCTGAATGCCTCTTTCTTGACCAAGGTCGGAGGTCACACTCAGTCTCAAGCCGGGGTAATAGCGATTTAGATGCGCCGTCCAAGAGCGGACTGTGCCGAGGTTACTGCCGCTGGTCAGTGCCGCATCAGGATGACCGAGACCCCATGCCCAACTTCCCACAAAAAGCATGATAACCGATACAGTCTTGATCCAACCCATTTTCTCTCCTGTTCCGCGGAGGGCGCATTCCCCCTCGACCCTAATCACTTCACTTACAAATCTTGCGCCAGCGTTTTGGAGTCAGCCCGACACCAAAACGGCCGGAATTATTTGCAAAACCAGGTTCAAGCGTACTCCTTTTGACCCCAGGAGGGCAAATTGATCCCAGTTTTGTTGGCGCTAGTCGCTATCGAGGCGAAATTACCGGGGGGTAAAACAACGATGAAATACATTCGTAAGCTCTTAGTTTTGTCATTGATGGGGAGTCTTGCCTTCTCGGTGGTGGCCCAAGAAAAATCCACATTGAAGATCGACAACGTACTCAAAAACAAAAAATTTCAAGAGGACATGCGCATTTCTGACAATGAGATCAAAGCGCAGGCGGGCTCGCTTTCGCGCTATAGTATGAAGTTCGATTTGTCATATCAAGGTCCGCCGGTGGGACAGCTTGCAGATCCCGAAATGCCCAATCCTGACAATCGCCCGCGCGACAATCGCACGAGTTTGTCGGGTTACACTGGCCTTCGCTATCGAATGGATTCCAACTCGGCTGTCAATGCCAGCACGGGTTTGAAATGGTACACGCCCTATCAACACATGATTGGAGAAAAGGTCCAAAAGCGGCGAAATTCAAAGGATTTTGAGTTGGCCAATCCGGGGCTTGGGTATGATCGAACTTTTGTTTGGTTGGGAACTCAGTTTCGCTCGAGCCTTGGCGGATCGGTGACCACGCAGGAGTATTACCTGGACCGAGGTCAGAGAGGGTCACTTGGACTTGGCACTTCGTTCAAACACAATGTCTTCAATTCTCGTTGGATTGTGGGGCTGATCTACAACTTCGATTTGTATGGCTACAACCGAGCCTACGAAAAAACCGATTCGCGCGTATCACGTTACTACCAAAGTTTCATTCCCACGCTGGAATACAAGATTCTTGATAGCCTTAACTTTAAGTACTCGGTGGCTTACTCCTACGCCAACTTGCGCCGAGATCCGCGCACTCACGTGTGGGATTCAGTGGAGCCCATGGCCCGCATAGGTGTGGGTTGGGCGATCTCGCGGGACGTCTACTTCAACCCTTACTTGAACTTCTTTAGTGAACACCCCGCGTGGGCGAGCACTTCGCTGAGCTTCAGCACCGTGTTTTCAATCCTTTAAGAGTGTCTCGAATTGAGACAATTAGAAAATCCCGAATCCTATTTTGGGATTTTCTTGCTAGTCTAGGGTTATGACCCCCAATCAAATAGTTCCTCTATTAATCGTAGCTCTATCTTATCTCCCCAGCCACGCGGAAATCACCGCGGTCCCCACAGCGGTGCCGGGAAATTCGCCGGCGCTGGCGGATCCCGAGGTGCGTAAGGCCTGCGATGCTTCCTATGCGGCCCGAGCCTCGATCGCATCGGTGTATTCCAACTGCGCTGCGGCTGGTGCCGCTAAAGGTGGAGGCGTGCCCGCCGATTCTATGTGCCAGAGTATGCCACCCCAGAAAGAAGGGACGCTGGCCCAGATTTGGGGAAGCGGAATCAAAGGCGCCGGTGGTGCCGGTTGCCAAAAGAAGGGTGGACCTAAGCCGCACTACTCTCAATCGGGAAGCCGTATGCAAGTGAAAGGTGATCGTGTCGATCCCATGCCGGGGATGAGCACGGATTGCTCTGGGTACTTTAGCGGCGTTTGGGCCCGGTTAGGGCGTCGGATTAAGCCCGGTCAGGATCTGACTTCTCCGACAACTACGGCAGAATTAACTCCACTGGTCGGCTCGGCGAACTCTTGCATTAAAGAAGTCACCGACGGAATTCTTCCCGGTGACATGATCGTTTACAACGAAAATGGGACTGGACACGTTTCGATGATTGACCGGATTTCCGCGGGTGGCCCAGGTAGCTGCGAGTTCTCAATTATAGAATCGAGTGGCGGCACTGACGCCGAGTATGGCGGCCCACGAGTGGTCGTAAAGGGTGGCAAAGGCGGCGGTGGAGTGGTTAGTGATCGCGCGGGAACGACAATGAATCGCCTCGGCAAAAATTGTGTGGCCAGTATCACCAAAGCCAGTGCCAAAGTCGGCCGGTTTGACGAAAATAAACCTGGATGTAAAAGCAAACCTAAAAAATTCGAAAATGAAGAGTGCATTTCCCAATGTCAAGAGGTGGGAATTAAGAGTCCAGAAGTAGGATAAAAGCACTTGGCTAGAACGCCGATCTTCGTAAAATAGGGTAAAGAAAAGAGTCAGGAGTCTAGAGTTGGTGAATCTCTTCGTCTTGCTGCAAGCTCTTACAGCCATCGCCTTCGCCCAGTATCAGCCGCGTCGGCATCAGATCGTCTGTCATGATGACAAGGCCGTGGCGAAGGAAGCCATTGACTACGCCCTTTTAGGGGCGTTCGAACCTTATGCCAATCACAAATGTTTTCTCGGAAAGAAAGTGTTTCGATTTTTTCGTCCTGATTTGGCTTTTCCTGAAGGCGAATTGATTGATCCTAAACAAGTGACGGTCTTCCAGCCGGGGCGAGATCGTTACAAAATAAATACAGTGAGCCGCACAAAAGATGGCAAAGAAGTAAAAATCGAAGTGGAATTTAGAATAAAAGGCAAAACTTTATCGACGACCTACGATTATGTGCCCGACGAAGAGTATACTGGGCGCACCGGAATTTGTGGCTTTGTCACTAACCCTAGGCATAAGATCATTCGCAAAGACTGTATTGATTCCGTAAAAGGCCGGGCGATTTTAAAGCTTCCAAATTGACTTTTCCCCCGAACCCGCCTGCAATGGGTTTTTCTTATCCGGGGGAGAAATGATAAAGAATCTCGCATTTTTAATTATGGCTACGTCGATGTCGCCGTCCGCTTGGGCTTACCATTTTTGCCTGGTGAAAATTGTAAAGTCGGCTCCACTTAACGACTTCTATCTGGTCAAGGCCTGCGATGGACAAATGCTGTTCAATGATAAGGTGGATGGGGTGAGCGTCCCATTCACTGGGGCCGTTGGTGATCTTATTGGCACAGGTATGAAGGTGCAAAGCTGCGGTTACGGAGTCGGGACATCAGCCGATCCTAACGAGCAACCCTATTGTTTTCTGGTGGCGCCCTGAAATCCGCTCTCCTAGGGCCAATGGCGGCCTCGGTTTTTTATACTGGCAGCTTGATTCTATACCAGGTGGTGCGTCGTCTGCGCGCGGTCAAAGAGAATCGAGTCTCGGGCCATTACTATCGAACTTACTCTGAAAAGACGAAGGTTCCGGAAGATTTGTTGGTGCTCGAACGGCACGTGGACAACCAGTTTCAATTGCCGGCCCTCTTTCTAGTGACCATGGCTGTGCATTTGGCGTTGAATCTGGACGACCTTTGGACTCTGATTTTGGCCTGGAGCTTCATAGGGGCGCGATTGGCGCATAGCTATGTGCATCTCTCATCCAATCGGGTCTTGTTGCGGGCTAGAGTGTATGCTCTAGGATGGCTGGTGATATGGGTGTTATGGATTCGGCTGCTGTTCTAGGATTACTCAACCAGCTTCGGTAGGGCATCGGTGATTCCGCCCAAAATAAACTGAACGGCGATCGCCGCGAGAATCAAACCCATTAAACGGGCCATCACATTCATCCCAGTCGCGCCCATAAAGCGGGCGATGCGCGAAGCTTGGCGCAGCAGAAGGTATGTGACCATCATAGTAGCAATGATCGAAAAGTAGACCATCCCTTGATGAAGAAAGCTTTCTGCTTTCTCGATCAAAATGAAAACGGACACGATGGCGCCCGGTCCCGAGAGTAGCGGGATCGCCAGGGGAAAGATCGCCACGTCGTCTTTCAGCACGCCCTCTTCGCGTTCTTCTTGCGTGCTCTTGGCGCGCGATTCCCGAGCGTTGATCATGTCTAGACCGACCAAAAATAACAGGCAGCCACCTGCAATTTTAAGAGCGGGGAGAGTGATGCCAAAAAACTTAAAAATAAATCCGCCGACCGCCGCGCAGACAATCAAGACTCCAGCGGCCACGAGGCACGCCCTTTTGGCCTCTGAATGGCGCTTCTCGGCGCTGTCGCGAGCAGTCATCGCCAT
>JBFWON010000081.1:0-19892 GCA_050250515.1 Bdellovibrionales bacterium
TCAAGGTTTCATGAGTCTTGCCGAGTTCTTCCCGACCCAGTCGCCAGCTCGAGAGCATTTCGGTCGGCCAAATGGTTTTAGCCTCACGCGGAAGGTAGCGGCGAACCAAAGAGCGCATGGCCACATGGGACAGTCCCACCATGGGCGCCATCATCACTGGAAAGTTCAGGTGCTCCTGTAAGAAAGGTCGCTCAAACCATGCCATGCGGAATGTTTAAGCGAGTCGCAGCGGATTTGCAACAAGCTGCGTTAACAATCCATGAAGTTCACTAACGCAGTCGGTTGCATAATCCCCCGCTTCCCCTTAAGCTGCCCAAAATGTTGGGAATTATTGGGGGTGGTCAGTTAGCTCGAATGCTAGCGCTGACCGCGCATACAAAGGGTTGGCCAATCACGGTCTTAACAGAAAAGGCGAACGACCCGGCGGCGCAGGTGGTGGGTCAGGCGCACGTGGGTCCGCTCGAGCACGATCGCATTCGGCAATTCCTCGCCGACATCGACATTTTAACTTTTGAAAGCGAATTCACCGACATTGATCTCATCAAGGAACTGAAACCTAAAACCTTGAAGGTCTTCCCCGCTCTCAATGTGATCAAGACGATTCAAGATCGGCTGACTCAAAAGTTGCTACTCGAGCGTTTTCGAATTCCCACGGCCGAATGGTGCTCCATCCTGCGCCCCACCGAAATTTCGGAGGCCCAAGAAAAGTTCAGTGGTGAGTTTGTCCTAAAGGCCCGTCGATTTGGTTATGATGGCTACGGCACTTTTGTTTACAGCAAGGGAAAATGCGCCAAAGAGCCCGTCGATCGCATGGGAACGGGATTTATCGCGGAGAGAAAAATCAAATTCAAACGCGAGCTCGCCTTTTCTGTCGCGCGTTCTACGTCGGGGCAGACTCGCCTTTTGCCTTTGGTACATAGTATTCAAAAGGATTCTCGCTGTTACAGCGTCAGTGGTCCCATTCGTCATCGCGGATTTAACAAGTTGAGTGCCGCGATTTTGAATATGATGAAATCAATCGACTATGTCGGCATTCTAGCGATCGAACTTTTTGAAACAAAATCGGGTCTGCTCGTCAACGAACTGGCCCCTCGCGTACACAATTCCGCTCATTACTCGATGGATGCCCTCCAATGCAGCCAATTTGAATACCACCTGAGAGCCGGCCTTGGATTGGATTTACCCGCGGTCAGCTTGCGCAGCCCGGGATTTGCCATGATCAATCTCTTGGGCGGAGGAAAAACGGTTCGCTTTTCAGAGAAATCGAGCGGCTATTATCATTGGTACGGGAAAGATCAAAACAAACCAGGACGTAAGATGGGCCACATCAACACCCTTGGCCCGTCTGGAAAAGTGGCTCTTAAAAGAGCGGAAGACTGGAGAAAGGACTTTCAACTATGAAGAAAAAAGTCGCGATCATTATGGGAAGTCAGTCGGACGCTCGTGTGATGAAGGATGCGGCCGGCATTCTTAAGGAATTTAAGGTCGGATTCGAAATGAAAATCGTCTCGGCTCACCGCACTCCGGTGGAAATGCAGGATTTTGCCTTGGCAGCCGAAAGCAAAGGCTACCAAGTTATAATTGCCGGCGCGGGTGGTGCGGCCCATTTGCCCGGGATGGTGGCCTCTTTGACCCCATTGCCCGTGATTGGTGTGCCCATCGCACTTAAAGCGCTTAAGGGGCTGGACAGCCTGCTGTCCATCGCTCAAATGCCCTCGGGAGTTCCGGTCGCTACCGTGGCCATAGACAATGCGACCAACGCGGCACTGCTGGCCATTCGTATCTTGGCCCTTTCGGACTCGGCCCTGGCCAAACGCCTTAAGGCAGACCGTCGAAAAATGAAAATAAAGGTTAAGAAAAGTCAGATCGTATTAAAGTCCATTTTGAGAGGCTAAATCTCTGCCCGACCATAGTCTTGAGCGGCGTCTTATTGCGAGAATCCCCTCACACTTGATGACGAAAATCCGATGAGAAGACATCGACAGGAGGCCCGTTCGATGTCCGACCAAAGTGCCACGCCAGAAAAAGATACGATTGTCATTGCCGAAGATTCTCCTCCGAATCGAAAGATTTTGGCGCACCTACTCGAAAAACTGGGGTTTAAAGTGGTCGCCTGTGAGAATGGTCAGGTCGCTTGGGACGCCATCAAATCGGGCCAGCACAAGAACATCGTGGCTGTGATCTCCGACATCATGATGCCTACGATGGATGGTATCGGCCTACTTCGTAATGTTCGCGGCGAAGAGACGCTTAAAAAGCTACCTTTTGTTTTGGTCACAGCTGTTTCGGAGAAAGACTACATCGTTCAGGCCAAAGAATTGAACGTCAATGGCTACATTCTTAAACCCGTCACCTTTCAGAGGGTCACAGGTAAACTGCAAGAACTCTTTCCCGGTCGGAATTTTCCAAAACTGGCAGCCTAATGTATGGAAGCCCGCAAGCTCCCCATTGACTACATCATAAGTAAGCTTGACGAGCTTCCCACGCTTCCGACTATCGTCCACGAGTTAAGCCAAACCATCAATGACCCCATGTCGTCGACCTCGGACGTCGAAAAATTAATGGCTAATGACCAAAGTATGACCACTAAGGTTTTGAGATTGGTCAATTCGGCCTACTATGCCATCCCGGGAGGTGTAACTTCCTTGGGCCGCGCGATTGCTTACTTAGGATTTGATACGGTCAATCAGCTGGTGCTATCGGCCTCAATACTACAGGCTCTCGATGTGAAGGGACCACCCTATTTCAATCTTCCCGAGTTTTGGAAGCACTCGATCGGCGTGGCTGTGGCCTCTGAAACCATTGCCAAATTCGTTCGACATCCGGTCCCGGCGGACATGTTCACTTGCGGTCTCGTGCACGACATGGGCAAGATCGCGCTCTACACGATTGACGCGGAAGTCATTCAATCGATCATCCAAGTGGCGGATGAAAAGAAGATCTCCTTCTTAGATGCAGAAAATGAGGTGGGTCAGCCCCGCCATACCACGATTGGGCAAATGCTCGCGCACAAATGGAATTTGCCGATCAACGTGCAAAACGTAATCAAGTACCATCATTCAAAAGACTTCAATCAGCGTGGTCCACTGACCGACGACTTTCAACGAAATGTCGACATCGTTTACTTGGCCAATCTCTTAACTCACGCTCTTAAGTTTGGAAACTCCGGCCATGGGAAAATTCTGGGAGCTCCTAAGGATGTGCTCGAAAGACTAACTATTGAGCCGGGAGAAGGCCTCAAGAAAGTACTCCAGGATATCAAAGTGGCCCTTGACCGCTCCTCGGAGTTTATAAAACTACTGGGGACTCAATGAAAGAGAAGGTCCTGGCCCATCTCTATGAGCCTCTCGCCAACGAGGCCATGTTTGGCATTGTTGTCTTCGACCAAGACGGTGTTTCTTTCTACACCAACCGCATGGCCGAGCAAATGCTGGGCACCACTAAGCTAAAGTTGGATGATTTAGCGCCCGACCCGACGCAAGGAAAGGGTCAATTTATTGCGTTTTCGAACGATCTTTTCAAACACGACGGTCTTTATCAAGATATACTCGTCAAGAGTCCCAACGGGCGAAATTTTATCGCCAATGTTGGGGTCAGGGCGATGGAAGTGGATAGCGAGCCCGTCCGAATCATCATGATGCAAGATGTGACCTTACAAAAGAAATTGCAGAGGGAAATCACCGCCAAACAGACAGAAATCAAAGCCGCCTATGAAGAGCTCCTACAGCAAAATCGGCAATTGAAAGATCTCGATGTGGCCAAGGACCGTTTCATAGCCATCACCACGCATGAGCTTCGCACACCCCTTTCAGCCATGGTGGCGTCCGCCGAGATCCTAAAGATGGGATTATTTGATACGCCTGAACAGATGAAAGAATTTATCGAGATCATCCATGACCAGGGCATCCATTTGCAGGATCTGGTCAATGACATTCTAGATTTCGCCAAAATTCGCGCTGGGAAAATGGACTTCTACATCGAGCAGCACGAGCTAGGTGAATTCGTCCAAGGAATTTTGCGCAATTACGAAGACATGGCGCAATCAAGCCAAATCACGATCGAGTTTGAAAAACCAGAGGCACCGCTCAATTGCTATTTCGACGAAGTTCGCCTTCGCCAAGTGGTCTCCAACATCGTCAGTAACGGCATCAAATACAATCGATCGGGCGGCAAGCTCACCGTCAAAATCGAAACAGCGGAAGGCATGCTTCGCGCCACATTCAAAGATTCTGGAAAAGGCATCGCAAAAGAAAATTTTGACAAGGTCTTCAACGAATTCGAAACCATCGGCAACGTGGCCCAACACCATAAAGGCACAGGCCTCGGGATGCCCATCAGCCGAAAGCTGATCGAGGGCATGGGCGGCCGTCTCGATTTCGACTCCGAACTGGGAGTAGGATCTACATTTTGGGTCGACATCCCGACCGAAAAAGTCCTCGATCCCTCTCTCTACCGTCCCCGCCCCGAAAAATCCGGCGATCTCGCGGCTTAGGTTCTTTGGGTTTACCCGCAAGCAAAGCAATCACCGCTGCACCCGGGGTCGCCAACAATAGCTTTAAAAACATCCCGGCTAAAAACTCACCCAACTTAGTGTTCGCCCTTTCCACGGCTATGACCCTAGCAAACTCACAGCGGTTCCGCGTCAGCATAAATAATTATTGACTACAAAACCGCATGCGCAGGTGACGTTCTGACTTTAGGGCAAGGCCGTAGTTTGCTGACGAAAGCCCGCATAAAAATAAAATGTGTCCGGTCGATCTTAGAAAAATCCCGAGATCTCGTTTTCAAAAAGTCGTGTTAGGGTGCTTAAGTCAGAAAAAGGAAGAATCAAATGGCAAGGTCTCGGCAGCTGACTATGTTTGACATGAACAATGGACTCGACTTGGTCAGAAACTGGGAATCAAGACTTATCGATTGGTGGTGGCCTCGAATCACATTCATGCGGTCATCGTTATTCAATCACGCCAATGCTATCGAAAGTTTATTTGTGCCGTGACAGGGGCGGCCTCACGACGATTTCAAATCCAATGGAGGACCTCGCCCGCCACACGCATCGTAGAATGGGGTCGAGCCTTTCAAACCCTTCTCAAGTATGTGAAATTGAATGAATGGGAGGCCTTTGGCTACATTGATTATCAGCCCAGAAGAACTCGCAACCTACCGGAGTGGCTGATTTTATGATTCAAAAGACCATGTTGGCCCAAACAAACACTTACGTCGCCCAGCCACACTACTTATAAATCAAAAAGGGTTCGCGCTGCTCGGACCATCGGAGTTCGTCGCCAGCTAGCGAGCTTTCCCAATCTTGGATTTTGGGATGGGCGTCCGCAACCCACTTCCGCAAGGAATCGTGCCCGCTCAGAATGTCGATCGGCATTTTTTCGGTTTCATACTCATAGGGAGGCGGTCGCCAAATTTTTAAGTCGGGATGAACGCGCTGGCACGCCTTAAAGAACAAACACACCAAGCGATAGGGACGAAAATCCGATTGATCGGCATAAGGTCCATCGACATGAACTTGCAGAGCATTGACCAACTCACCTTTGAATTTGTGAAAGGTTGGCTCAAAAAAAGCCGGGCGTAACACGCAACCGGTCAGCCACGCCGGCGCCATCTCTTGCATTTCGGCTAACACTTTTGGAATATCCAGTTTCGGAGCGCCGAATATTTCAAGAGGAATCGTCGTTCCCCGACCCTCCGACAAGAGCGTGCCCTCAATCAAAACCGACCCCGGATAAATTTTCGTACAGCTCAAACGCGGAATATTCGGTGACGGATTCACCCAAGCCAAATCAGGCCATGGGCTCTCAGTCGGTTGGTAGTCCATCATCGAGACCACCGTAAGATCCACCTTGAGCTTCATAAAATCCTTGTACCAAAGCGCGGCCTCACCCAGGGTCAGTCCGTGTCGCATCGGGACCGGTGCCGCACCCACAAAGCTAGCAAAATCCATATTGAGAATGTGACCTTCTATGGCCCGACCCGCCGGATTCGGGCGATCCAAAACCCAGATCTCCTGCCCCGTCTCAGCAACGGCCTCCATCATATAGAACAACGTCGTCAAGAAAGTGTAGATTCGGCAACCCACATCTTGCAGATCGACCAAAAGTACATCCCAATTTTTCATCATTTCGCGGGTGGGTCGGCGCACTTGCCCATAAAGACTATGAACCGGAATTTTATGAATAGGATCAACATAATCATCACTCTCGATCATGTTGTCTTGCTTTTCTCCCCGCATGCCATGCTGAGGTCCAAATGCGGCCGAGACCTCAAGATCCTCCTCAGCCATCAACAAGTCGAGCGTATGCAGTAATCGACGATCCACAGAGGCTGGATGACCGAGTACGGCGATTTTGCGTTTTCGTAATTTTCCTCTTAAGGAGGCGTCGCTCAAAAGACGTTCTAAGCCAAGTTGAAACATGAAATTTATTATGAGGCTAAGACCGAGCCTTCGCAACTCGACTCTAAGTACCGGCGACCAATAAGGACAAAATTCCTGAGCAAACCTGCGAAAATTGCTCAATGTAAAACATGGAAGCCTTATCCTTTTGCTCCAGGCGCAAACTTAGGGCCGAATGCACAGCGCCTGAGCGAAATACGGGAAACACGGCCAATGTCTCGTAAGGTGTCTTTTCAATCTTCTCCCGCACGGGCGCCAAAATATCAGAGGTCTTCACATTAGGAATGATCAGTGATCGGCCGCTATCCCGCACATGGGTTAACTCCGGATATTGACGCAGATCCACCCGAAGGCCCTTGGCATTTTCATCATCATTTGAAGCTAAGACTAATCCCGTTATCGGAGTTTCAAACTGGACCAAGGAGCAGCGAAGGGCTTGAACCTTCATACTAATCATCTTCATCAGATTGAAGTAATTTTGATGACCAGCGCCACCCTGCAAAGCCTGTTTCACAAACAAATTAATTAGTCGAAGATCCTTCCAATTGGCGTCGGGTGCAGAAGGTGTTCCAACGGACTCCGATGGCAAATTCAAAACACGAAAGGCATCTTGAAACCCAAAAGGTTTGACCAAATAATCGGAGGCGCCGGCCTTTCGCATGGTCTCTATACCCTGGGGCAAGGTCTGCTTGGAGATGACGATAATCTTCGGCGGATTGGGAAACCGACGAAAGCTTAGAAATTTCAAAAGGGCCAAGGCATTACTCTCTGGCAGCATCAAGTCGACGAAGACCGTGTCGGGTCGCCAGAATTCAACAATTTCTTTGGCTTCAGAAATGGTTGTCGTCTGGCGGCAGTCAAAACCGTGTTGCTTAAAATCATCGGCTAGACGACGACAAAACGTCACGTCGTCGTCGGCGATAAGGACTTTGTGTCGAAGTCGAATCTTCAGTTGTTCGAGATCACGGCCTTTTAAACCTGACGCCGAACTCGTTGTCCAGTATTTCATGGTGACCCCTTGCTCCTCGCCCACCATCTCCACCACTTAGGTGAAGCAAAAATCCAGCCAGTGGGTCATAAACAATAGGTCACCTAGCCGACGAATACCAACTGATCAGCGAACAAAAGTTCGTCAAATCAGTATCGAAATGAGACCGATAAAAACCAGCGTCAGTGCGAAGCTACAAACGATCACTCCCTTAGGAGTTTTCATTGGTCCCAATTTACCAACCAGACCATTGATCTCAAGGCCACCGATCAGCGCAATCGCACAGATCCAATAACCCATAAGACTCGAACTTTCGGTGATTTGGTAACCCAAGTGGCTGGATCCCAACATCATGAACAACATCGGTACCGAGAACAAAGTGTTGGTTCGTGAGGCCAAGCCCGCACGAGCGGCTGCCGGCGCCGCTGCGGGATTGGCCGCGCCACCTTCCGCCACGGTTTTCGCGTTGGCCATCACCACTTTCTGTGCAGGCCAAATCACCAACCAAACATTCAGGAACATAAGGGTCGCCATCAATGCACCAGTTAAAATATTGGTCCATCCGGGAGTGGCGAATCCCATTCCACTTTGCGCGGAATTGTGACCGAGAATCGACAATAAAACTAATCCCGTCAAAAACGTCCAAAGAGCTCCATAGCGAAACCACCAAAGCGCGCGGGGTAATAGCTTTTGCGTCACTTGCGATTTCGTGGGGGCATCCGTTTCGTTCATAAAAGAACCCTGCACGAAATTGAAATAATAGAGCATGCCGATCCAAATTAACCCGGCGAATACATGCAACCATCGAAATATAAATTGCACGCCACCGATGCTCATCAATGTCTCTAACATCATATCCCCCTAGACTTTGTCTTTGTGCTTTTCTTCTGTTTTCGTCGTTTCCTGAGCTGAGCTGACAATTTGCTCCTTAGGAGTGTGGGAGGCATCTTTGTCCTCCTCACCTTCCATTCCTTTTTTGAAGCCACGAATCGCATCTCCGAGCGAGCGACCCAACCCAGGTAGACGCGATGGCCCAAAAAGCAAGAGTGCAATCGCCAAAAGTGCCACGAGTTCCATCGGCCCGAGATTCACGGTGACCTCCTAAAAAAGGCTCATTTGCTCCACATAATAGCGGAGTTTCACGTCCTAGGTCGAGGCCATGACCAGATGCACTAGAGATCTCCACAGAGAATTCGAACTTCGTTTGGATTTTGTTGGATTCACCCAGTGACCTTTACCTTAGGCCGGAAATTCTTGCAAAATTTACGTACGGATCTCGGACATTTCAAACTATGGGGAGGGCGAAATGTGGCAATCCATACTGGCGATAGGTGTTTTGCTTAGTTTTTCAGCAGGTGCCCACGAGGTCCCGCGAAAACCCGACCCAGCCCTCACTCCGGCCGACTACTGTCAGCCGGAAGGCAGTGACTTCGAAGAATATCGCTACCAGGAGCAAGTGGCCGTCTGCATTCGCAATGTCTCACGCGAATTAAAAGCCAAAATCTATGAGCAGTATGGGATTCCTGAAGAATGCCGAAGTCGATATACAGTCGACCATTTCATTCCGCTCTTTATGGGTGGCTCCAATCGAGCCCAAAATCTTTGGCCTGAGCACAAAGCCATAAAGGCCACTCGCCAAAACTTAGAACAAGAAACCTACCTAGAACTGAATCGCGGCGAAATCACCTATGAAGAAGCGGTTAAGAGAATTGTTCGCGCGAAAGAGCATCCACCAAGAGTCGTGATCACGCCTTGTCGCTAAGCAACACCAAGATACCGAGAACGACTCGGTAATATCCAAACCCTTTAAGACCATAGCGGGCCACGAGACGTACGAAGTAGTGGACCGCGACAATGCCCACAAAAAAAGAAATCACGTTGCCGATGAGGAGAAGCTGAACCTTTTCCGCATCTAAAGTCGGCCATACTTTGAGAAGTTTGATAAAACTCGCTCCGGTCAATGTGGGAACCGCCAAGAAAAAAGAAAACTCGGTCGCCTGCACGAGACTCATACCTTGGTAAAGCCCGCCCCAAATCGTGGCCGCACTTCGCGAAACCCCTGGGAAAAACGCCATCAGTTGAAAGATCCCAATTTTGATGGCGGCCGTTTTCGACAAGTCCTCGGCGCGGGCGACACGAACTTTTTGGCGAGCCAGCCAGCGATCTGTGAGCACGAGCAAAACACCGCCCACGCTGAGCGCAATCCCCACCAGCATCACACTGTCCAAAACCTCATCGATATGTTTTTTGACGGCCAAACCGACAACGGCGGCAGGCAAAAATGCCAAAAAGACCGCCGGATACAGTCGGTAGTTTAAGACAAATCGACGCCAATAAAGAATGACGACCGACAATATAGCGCCAAATTGAACCATGACGGTGAAATCTTTGACGAACTCTTCGTGATGAATCCCCATCATCCAGGAAGTGAGAATGATATGACCGGTCGAGGAAATGGGAAGATACTCCGTCAATCCCTCGACAACGGCCAAAAGGGTCGCTTGCCAGGTGTTCACTATCCCTTAGTCTTCGAAAGACCGGGGTCAAAATCAACGATTCTTTTGGTCGGTCGAGTTTCGCTCCAGCTCGCACTGATGGTCGCCAAGAAAATAAGCAAAGCACCGGTGGCTTCCCACATAGTCAATTTTTCGCTTAAGAGCATAACGGCAAAAAACATGGAGAGGGGGGACTCTAACAAACAAAGAAGGCTCGTCACCGTGGCAGAGAGATGAGCTTGCGCCTTCACTTGCAGGTAGAAGGCTAAGATCGTGGAGCCAAAGGCCAATGACAGCAGCCCAACCTGAGCCTCCCACGGCCATTGGGACCAACTCGCAAACTTATCAAGTAAACCACTTGAAAACGCGAATGGGGCAGAAAAAAGAAGGGCCCAGCTCGCCTGCATGGTGTTCAATACGAACGGATGAGTCACTTTAGGGCTGACCAATCCTAGATAGTAAATCTGCCCCGCACCCGCCATCGCACATATCAAGCAAAGCAAATCGCCCCAGTTCAGATCCTTCAGACCCAAGTTGACAATCATTAAAGTACCTAAAAAGGCGACGCCCACACTCAACCAAAGTTGCGGCCCCAATCGACGTCCCCGATGGAAAAACTCGAGCAAGGGAGTGAAGACAGCATACAAGGTGGTAATAAAGCCGGCTTTAGTGGCCGTCGTATACTCTAGCCCCCATGTTTGCACGATCAGCATCAGGGCCAGCAAAAAACCGGGCACAAGAGCGATTCTTGCCATAGTGCCCCAGGCTCGCCGTCGCCCGGTCACCAGCAAAAAAATGAAGGAGACCATCACAGCCAAAACAAAACGGGCCAACGTCAGTTCAAAGGCATTAACGACTTTTAGCGCCCACACGGCGGCGACAAAACCAAATCCCCAAAATCCTGCAGCCACCAGCAGCTGAAGGACGGCCACCCATTTTTTGCTCATATATTTATTGTTCCGGAGCGGGAAGCCGGTGCAACCAACCCTTGCGGCGGAACCATAGGAAAATGACGGACACAATGGTCGCCATCAATCCTAAGGTCGCAAAATAGCCATACTCCCATCGTGTCTCCGGCATATAAGAAAAGTTCATGCCGTAGATACTGGCAATGAAGTTCACCGGCAAGAAAAAGCAGTTAAAGATGGTTAGAACCTGCATGACATCATTGGTCTTAAGAGAGGCTTCATTGGTCTTTTGCGAGGCCAACGAAATATGCAAATTTAAGAGAGAGGACAAGCTCTCGGTAATTTCTTCGGCATAAAAATACAGATTGTCGATCAAATCGCGCGCATTTTGAAAGTGCGGCAGCAAGTCGGACTCCGCCTGGTTCATGACCCGAGTCAATGGTTCCAAAGTCGATCGAAGCATGCGCTTAAAGACGGAAGCTTTACGCCTTAGGTAATAGCCACTCTGAATGCGGAATTCGCGTGAGGTGCCGGCGCCAAAGATCTCGGTCTCAAACTCTTCTAAATCTTGAATGCAAGCCATAACCGGTGCCTGGTAGGTCTTGACCACCTCGTTCAAAAGATCGCCCAGAATATGCTCGGGGGTGACGGTTCTATCGGTCTGGCCTCGTTTTTGCCATTTTTTGATCAAGTGATCGATAAAAGGATGGTCTTTTCGATGTATGGTAATGACAAAGCGATCGGTATAAAAAATAGCGAGCTTTCTCGTTAGCTCCTGGACTGTATCGGCGGCGTCATGAGCCTCTGTATCGTAGGCCCTTAGCACCACAAACAAGGTGTCCTGAATGACTTCGTGCTTTGGCAAATGCTCAGGCTGTAAGCAATCTTGCACGGATGTAGGATGAAGTTCATAAGTCTTGGCCAGCTGTTCCAAAGATTCGGCCGTGGGATTCCCAATATCGAGCCAATGAAAGTCGTGAAATTCGATCTTCGTTACTGGCAAAACTCCCCCACACCTGACCTCACTGTACTGGTGGACTTTTTTGACCGTCAACTCTAACTTGGTCCCGACAATTCAGAGGGGGGCATTATGGGCTTTTGGGTCCTAGGACTTTTACTTTCAACATGTTTAGCCACTCCATCGGGCGTGCCTCAACAGGAAGCCATTTGGAATACGCAAGATCAAACTTGGCTTAGCCTTCATCAAGTGAGTCACAACCTCCGGGCCGGGTCCATCGTGGTCTTTGGAGAAGAACACGCGATTTCGACTGATCCCGACCCCATTCAAGAGCAACACCATCTCAATCAACAGCGCTGGCTTCAAGCCCTTGGGTCACGAGCCGAAGCCCCTTCCGATTTGGGTATGGAGTTTCTCGAGTACACCCACCAGGGATTGGTCGACGGTTTTTTGGCGGGGGACATCGAAACCCAAACCTTCTTGCAGCTGGTCGGCTGGGGTTCCAACCCGTTTGCGCCTTACGAACGCCTGATGCGTGAGGCTTTTTCTTGGGGCGGACGCGTCCTTGGGTTGAACATTCCAAAAACAATAGCACGCCACGTGAGTCAATCTGGGCCCGAGGCCCTCAGTGATGGAGAAAAGGCCCTGCTGCCACCCATTTGGGAGCGTGGCGGAGACTTTTACTTCGAGCGATTCTCAGAGACGATGACGGGACACGTGCCCCAAGAGAAAATCGAGCGCTACTTTTGGGCCCAAAGCCTTTGGGATGACACCATGGCCTGGACGACCTCTCAGAACGCCCGACCCAATGGCATCTTCACTATTATAGTAGGAGCATTTCACGCCGAATTTGGCCAAGGTCTGCCAGCCCGATTGATTCGGCACGGGGTTAACCCTAGCCGGATTAAAACCCTACTGCAGGTTCATGTGGAAAATTGGGAGCCCGAGACACTGGCTGCCGCCGTCGCACCCGACGCCCGCTATGGAGCGAGCGCCGACTACATTTGGGTCTACAAATAAACGAACTAATGGCGACAGATCCTATTTGAGAGCACTCTCGCAGGAGGTCGGCATTCTCTCCGCGCGAATCGCTTTTCGCCAGTCAATACTATCTCCCGCATCGGCCGAAAACTTAAAGCTTCGGCGAAATTGATTGATCGAAAACTGCATGGGCGTCAAAAACTCGCGCATGGGAACGACGTAGGTGCTAAGCACCCCATCAATCAAAGGTGCGCCGGTCTTCATACTACGCAGAAGGACGTGGCCCTCTTGCGTTTGAGCCAAATTCGATTGGTAAGCCCGGATCTTCACAAACGGCTGACTGCGGTGCTGATTCAAGGCTTTCTTAAGCTGAGCCAAGTTGTCGATTTTGTATTCTTTGTCACCGAACGCCACGGACGCGATCACGCTGCCCGGCAAAGGGTACTGATTCCCTCGAAAATTCACATCAGCTGACGGGACCAGTCCCGCGATAAAGACCCGGTGACTCATACCCGATCTTATGTTGGACGCCTCTCGCGAGCCCAGCTCCCGCAGCAAGAGTCCCGAAAGATAGACATAATCCACTTCTCGGCGTTTCGAATTGTAAGCCAAGTTGGCGATGGGGACCTTAAGCTTTTCGGCCTTGCCTGATCGCAAAACCTCGATCTCAGCCACGTCATCGGCGCGCTGTACGGCCCGCCGTAAATCAAACGGATGTCCCCCGACCACCTGACCGTTGAATCGCAAAATCAAGTCGTCATTCTTAAGACCGACATCGCCCCGGTCATCCGAAACGGCGAGGATAGAGTGGTGGGAGTTCCAGTAACCGGGCGCCACCTTTTCGACTTCGTCATATAGGCCCAACTGCTTCGCCTGGCCTTCACTCACCATGGAGAGTCCTACAGTAACGCTCTTTGGATCCGCGATGGTTCGGCTTTTTCCGGCGGCGACTTGGCCACGCCAGGTGATGTACTCCTCCATCAAAAGGCCGATCGGAATGGAAAAGTGATATCCGTCGGCGCCTCGGTAAGTCATCGTGTTCATCGCAATCACTTCGCCCGTGTCGAGCGAGATCAAGGGACCACCCGAATTGCCTGGGTTGATCGGGGTATCGGTTTGCACAAAGGGGCCCATAACAGGCTCATTGTGAAGACCGGTGATTTGACCAAAGGTGGTCACATTGGATCCATCAAACGGAAATCCAACCGCCATCACGTTACGTCCGCGTAGACTCATCTGATTTTTCAAGAAATCATAAAATGGACTCTGGGGAGTCGGCAGACCCAACTGCCGCAGCTTTCCACGTTGAATATGAGCTGGATCAAATTCCAAAACAGCAAAATCAAGAAGCTGACTCACGTACGCCAATCGAGCTGGGATGTGCTCGGCCCTAGATTCGCCCGTGTTCACCTCAAGGTGCAAAGACTGGGCAGTTAGACCCTTTGAATCGATCACATGTTTGTTGGTAAAGATAATGCCCCGACCCGTTTTCTGGTCGATGCCGACAAAAAATCCACTGCCATGACCCCCACTCATATCGGCGGTAAAAATCTCGGCCTCTCGGTTGACGACCTTGACTACGCCGTGGACCAAGTCCTGCGTCGTAAGTGTTTCTTGTTCAGCTGCCGGAGGAGTTCCTTTACCCGTGTGAGCCTGAACTGGCCCGGCTAATGAAACGGAAATGAGAAACAAAAGTCCCCAAACACTCTTTGCCATATCCACCCTCTTTTTGTGTGCGTAAAGTGAAGATGGAATTAACATTTCAAGAAAAAAACGACCACTGTAGAGAATTCAGAGAATTGAGGAGGAGAGAACCACACTCGCCACTGTAAAATATATGACGAGGCCCGTGACATCCACCAAAGTCGCAACGAGGGGCGCGGACGCACTGGCGGGATCGAATCCCGCTTTTTCTAAAAGAAACGGCAACATGGCCCCGGCCAAAGTGCCAAAGATAACCACACCGAGCAATGCCGTGGCGACCGCCACTCCTAAGAGAATGTAATGCTCGCCATAAACCGGCTGCCAAGCCTGCCAAAGTACGACCCGCAAGAGTCCCATAGTTCCTAACAAACCCCCAAGCACCAAGCCCATGCTGAGCTCACGTCGGAGGACCTTCCACCAATCACGCAGATGAATTTCGCGCACACCCAAAGAACGAATGATCAAAGAGGACGCCTGACTTCCCGAATTTCCACCCGAGCTAATAATCAAAGGAATAAACAAGGCCAACACCACAGCCCGCGCAATCTCTTGTTCAAAATAGGTCATCGCCGACGCCGTAAACATTTCACCCACGAACAACAGAAGCAACCAACCTGCCCGTTTTTTAAGCATCTGAAGAAAGCTCGTGTTGAAATAGGGCGCGTCCAAGGCCTCCATACCACCCAATTTTTGAATGTCTTCTGTGGCTTCCTTTTGCACAACATCGGCGATGTCGTCGTAGGTGACCACACCCTTCATCCGCCCCTGCTCATCCACAACAGGTACGGCCATCAACTGATGGCTCTGAAAGAGCTCGGCCACGTGCTCCCGGTCCATCTCTTCGGGCGCTGTGACCAAATCGGTCTCCATCATCTCACGGACCTTTTTGTCGGGCGCGGCCAAAAGCATTTCGCGGAAAGATACGATTCCTAAGAGCCTTTGATCATAGTCGAGCACATAAGCGTAGTAGATAATCTCGATCGACGTTCGCGCCTGCGCCCGAAGGTAGCGAATGGCCTCTTCCACACTCATGTCGGGTCGTAACCGAATGTAGCGCGGATTCATCAATCCACCGGCCTCGTCCTCCGAATATGCCAAAAGTGCTAAAACTTCTCGCCGCGAAGTCTCGTCCAAAAGACCCAAAATTTCATGGCGATCGTCGACGGGAACTTTCTGAATCAAATCCGCCGCATCATCAAGAGGCAGGAGCCTGAGCCAGGATCGCTTTTCAGGAACTTGTAAATTGGCCACCAGTTCCAATTGAGAGAGGGAGTCGATACTTAAAAACAACTCTTCAGCATCGAGACGAGATAGCTGGAAGAACTTTTGCTTACGGACGTCGGCTTCGAGCTCCGCCCAATGTTCTTTCAGCGTATTGACGTCCGAAAAATCCGGCGTCGTGATCTCGTCTTCCATCGTTTTATGACTACCTCCGTCGAGAATGAATAGCAAGACGGATTGTCATTGTAGTCTTGCCTTCGCGCGAACCTTTGATAAAAGATTTCCAGCACCAATCTGACAATGGGAGGATACATGACTACGACTTGGACGAAGTGGCTTACTTCAGGGTTTCTCGCGCTCTTTTTACTTGTCGGACTCGGCGCCTGTAAGTCGAAACCGACCCAGCCGGAAACCGCCGGCATGCCGATGGGTTCCCTTGAAAACTCTGATTTATCGGCCGTGGAAGCGGTTCACCGCAAACAGAGGGTATTCGACGTTGATTACGAACTAGCCGTTCGCCTGGATGAGAGAGACACTAAATTCAGCGGACAATCTAAAATCACTTTTCAGCTGACGGATCCTTCTGCCGATTTGCGACTTGATTTCTTCGAAGGAGAAATTCAGACGGCCCGGGTGAACGGGCAACCCATGCCGACCGATGCTAAAAAGAAGTTTTGGATCCAATTGCCATCCAGCCTATTGAAGCCGGGCCAAAACACGGTCGAAATCGCCTACACCCAAGAGTACTCAACGAAGGGGCAAGGACTGCATCGATTTGTGGATCCGGAAACCAAACAGACCTTCTTGTACTCTCAGTTCGAAACCTTTGACGCCAACCGCTTTATGCCCTGCTTTGATCAGCCGGACTTGAAAGCCAGTTTGGCTTTGACGGTCGACGCCCCCGCCAAATGGGAAGTGATCACAACCACCTCTGAGCTCAGCACAACCAAGACCGCGGACAAACGAAAGATTTGGAAGTTTGAAAAGACCCCCAAACTATCGACCTATCTCTTCTCCCTGCATGCAGGCCCCTACCGCGTGTGGAAAGATAAATTTGAAAATATTCCGCTTCGTCTTTTTGCCCGACCGAGTATGGCTAAATATGTACGCAGCCAAGAGTGGTTCCTGATCACCAAACAGGGACTTCGATTTTTTAACAACTTCTTTGCTTTCCCCTATCCCTTTCGAAAATACGATCAGCTGATCGTTCCCGAATTCAACGCGGGCGCCATGGAGAACGTTGGAGCTGTCACCTTCTCGGAACGATTTCTGCAGCGTTCAGAAGTGACTCGTCAGCAAAAAAGACGAACGGCCAGTGTGATTTTGCACGAAATGGCCCACATGTGGTTCGGCGACATCGTCACCATGAAATGGTGGAACGATCTCTGGCTGAACGAAAGCTTTGCTACGGCCATGGCGGCCATCGCCATGCATGAGGGAACCGAATTTAAAGAATCCTGGCAGGACTTTTTTGCCGACGACAAGACTTGGGCGTATTGGGAAGACTCTCTCGTCACCACCCATCCGATTGAAGGAAATGTGCAAACCGTTAAGCAGGCCTTTGCCACTTTCGACGGTATCACCTACGGAAAAGGCGCATCAGTTATTAAACAGCTCCGAGCGTACATGTCTCCCGCTGCCTTTAAAAAGGGCGTACAGGATTATATGGCCAGCTTTGCCTATAAGAATGCCGAGTTAAAAGATTTTATCACCACATTGCAAAAGTACACCGACCGCGACCTGAATCGTTGGTCAGATCGTTGGCTCAAGCAAAGTGGAACGGACAAGATTGCCGCCAAATGGTCATGTGAAGACGGAACGTTGAAGACTGTGGATTTGACAGTCACACCTTCACCGGGCGCCGATTTTCGCCCCCAAGCGATTCGATTGGGGATGTTTCAGGACAAGGGCTCTGGCATCAAAGAAGTCGCGTCCGTCGATGTTGAGCTGAAAGGCACCTCCACAACGGTTAAAGGCAATTGGAGCTGCCCGGACTTCCTTTATCCCAACTATGAAGATGACGGCTACATACAGGTCACAATGGATGACCAATCGTTGAATTATCTCCGTAAGAACCTGAGCCGCATCAACGACAAATTGCTTCGCACGATGCTCTGGCATGGGGTCTGGAACATGGTCCGAGACACGGAACTTCCGCTGAAGGACTACGTTGCCCTGGTGGAAAAGCATTTTGCCCCAGAACACGACGAAATTATTCTCGACCAAATTGTCGAGACCATTGCCGGCAAACGTGGTGACCGCGGCACTGTTCTTTACTACTGGCCCACCACCGACACGGCCAAAGCGGAACGCGATCAGTTCATCCAGAAAATGGAAGATCAGTTCATGCAGCGATTCAAAAGCGCTCGTGCAGGTTCAGATCCACAAAAGTTCTGGTTTGATGCTTATGTCCGCATCGCCCGCACTGACCAAGCGTTAAATCAGCTGGCCAAGTGGTTCGACCAGGCCAAAGTGGGCCCCGGTTTTCCGTTGGATCTGGATCGAAAGTGGAATTTGGTCCGCCAATTGGCGCGCTACCAATACAAGGAGGCTCCGCGCCTTCTTGAGTCTTTGAAGAAAAAGGATCTTTCAGATCGAGGCCTGCGCAACGCTATGGCGACTGAAGCTATTCAACCTGATGCTGATGTGAAGCAGAAGTGGTTGACCATGCTCAAAGCCACAAAGCCTGAACTGAGCTTTGAACAGGCTCGCTCTGTTATGTGGAGTTTGTTCCCGGCCGAGCAAGGTGGGCTCGCCGCCCGTTTTGCCGATGATTTTTATGGTTACTTGAAAACCAATGGCGCCAGCGAGAACGAAAATTTCGTCCGTAGTTTTGCGGGATCTGCGACTCCATTAAATTGTGATGAAGAGACCTCGACTCGCTTGAAAGATTTCGTGAAGGAATCTGACAAGTTTTCGCCTACCGTGGTTAAGACCTTAAAAGTCACCCTGGAAGAAGACGAGCGCTGCCAACGCGTCCGCAAACTCGCCCACTAGGTTCGGACTACTTTTTGGGCCGTCGGCGCGTCAAAGGTTCGGTGACCCGGACCTGACGCGCGGACCACTTTCCCGCTTAGACCCAAGATGGACCGGAGATTTTTAAATGGGCTCGATAGATCAGCTTGAGCAGTTGGAAGTCAATGGTTCTCGACAATGGGTACATTGTCGGTCTGAAGATCAAACTAAACCTGTGGTCCTATTTGTACACGGTGGCCCAGGGTCGCCATTGATGCTGTTTTCTCGCGCATTTGACCAACATTTTATCCGAGACTTTGTGGTGGTACACTGGGACCAACGTGGCTCGGGAAAATCCTATAACCCCAAAGAATCGATTGCCACGTTTTCTATTGAACAGGTCGCACAAGATGGACTTGCCGTCGTAAATTATCTCAAACAAAAATTCCAAAAGGATCGAGTCCTACTGGTGGGTCATTCATGGGGCTCGATGGTCGGATCAGAGATGGTGAATAAACGACCAGAAGATTTTCAAGCCTATATTAGCGTGGGGACTGTCGCCGACATGAAGAAAGGTGACCTTCTAAAATTCGCATTCTTGGGCCAGCAGATAGCTGTGAGTGGAAACGCCACTCATGGAAAGGAACTCACGCAAATGGGCCCACCACCTTGGGTCCATTTTTCGCAACTGGTTTATCTGAGCCGTCTTATGACTATCTACAAAGGCAGCTTCTACTCGCTTTCGCCAGATGAAATTGAACGGGCGATTGAAAAAACGGCTGAGTACACCGCCAAAGAAATAGAATCGCTTAACAAAGCCATGGAACAGATTTGGCACAAGATCTTTCCATTTCTGTGCAACTATCGGGCGATTGATCACTTTCGAGAGCTTAAAGTGAAAACGTACTTTGCCCAAGGTGATTTTGATATGGCCACACCTACTTCGCTGGCGAGAGATTACTTTAGTCAACTTCTCTGCCCAGCTGGAAAGGAGTGGGTCTCCTTCGCAAAATCCTCGCATTTTCCCATGTATGAAGAACCTAAAAGCTTCTTGGATCTTCTGAGGAGAGCCTCAGCAATTGAATCATGAAAACGCATCCAATTTTGACGCACTGACGGCCCAAAAAGTAGTCCGAACCTAGAGTTTTTCGCAGCGTTCGGGAGGGATGCTGGAGATAGTGTCGGACATCTTCCAGTAGCGCGCTTCCATTTTCTGCGCGACTTCCGGTTCGTCCGCCGCAATGTTGTGCGTCTCCTTCGGATCACTTTTTAGATCATA
>JBFWON010000082.1:0-19691 GCA_050250515.1 Bdellovibrionales bacterium
CTGCCGACGGTTTCACCCTCGGTTTTCTGGCGGTGATGGACCGCCAACCTCACAACTTGACGCCTGACCAAGTACAATCGCTCAAGGTGCTCGCGGACCAAGCCGTTCAACTGATGGAACTGAGAAAGGCTAACGTAAGAGTTTTAGAAAGCGCACGCATTCTCAGTAAGTACACACAAATTATCGAGGATCAGCAGGAGACTTTGATCCAGACTGCCAAGATGTCCTCACTCGGCTCTATGGCTGCAGGCATTGCCCATGAAATTAATACGCCTTTAGCCGCAATCAAATCACGGGCTGAAGTGATGCTCGAAGAACTTGAGATGGGTGGGTCTGATCCCATTGATCTTCCAGGCTCTCTAACAAAAATAATCCAAATGGTGGACCGCGTAGCCAGCATCATCACCGGTCTTCGCATGTTTTCGCGCAATTCGACGACGGACCCGAAGGCCTCCTGCAAAATCCAAGATCTCGTTAAAGACACGATTGAATTGTGCGGCGACCGATTGAAATCAAGAGGGATTGAACTGCGCCTGGCCATTGAAGAGGGAATTGAGGTGGATTGTCGGGCTGCCGAGATCAGCCAGGTATTATTGAACCTGATCAGTAACGCATCCGACGCGGTGGAGAATAGAACTGAAAAGTGGGTTCAAATCGAGGTGAAAAGACATCCTGACTCTGTCCAGATCTCTGTGACCGACTCGGGCCCCGGAATTGATCCCAAGATTACCGAAAAATTGATGGACCCCTTCTTTACGACCAAGGAAGTCGGCAAGGGAACCGGGCTGGGACTTTCGATCTCAAAAGGTCTGGTTGAGGCCCACGGAGGCCGGTTTTACTTGGACAAGAACTTCTCCAGGACTCGCTTCATAATTGAACTTCCGGCAATTCCAAGCCACACTGAAATTAAGAAGGAGGCCGCCTAACCATGGATAAAAAGCTGAAGGGGAAAAGTGTTCTGGTTGTCGACGACGAAGAAATGCTTCGGACCTCCATCGCTGATTACTTGGGGATGTACGGAGCGGAAGTCGCCACGGCGGAGAACGGCCGGGTCGCCTTTAAACTTATAAATCAAAATCGTTTCGACGTGGTGATATCCGACATTCGCATGCCGAATGGCGACGGAATTGAACTCCTTCGCGCGATCGATGAAATGCGTGGCGAAAAACCGAAATGTTTCGTCTGCTCTGGATTTTCGGATTTCAGAGGAGTCGACGCGCAAGAACTCGGTGTGCTTCATATCTTCTTGAAGCCCTTTAGCAATAAAGATTTGTTAAACGCGGTTTTAAAAGCGGTCTCTTAAAAGATCGACCAAATCTGTAGAACCAACCCAGCCAGTACAACCGGTATGGCAATATACTGAAGCAAGAAGAGCCAATGCCGGAAAATGCGATCTCCACCGGCCTGATCCTCAAGCAAAAACTCCTGTGCCACCAGATCTCGCTTTAAGGTCCACGTCACCACTTGCGCCACCAAAAGGGCGGCGATCGGCAGGCACCAATTGATCAAGGCCGAATCGAGGAATTGAAGCAGATTGTGATCCCCCAGCCGAACATCTCTTAGGACGCTTGAAGAAAGCGCAGGTCCCACTGCCAAAACAAAGCAAAGGGCCGCAATGGTGGCCGCTCCTCTAGGGCGCGGAACTCGGCGAACCTCCCGCCAGTTCGCCACCACCGTTTCAAATAGGCCAATGCTGGCTCCCAACGAGGCCAGGTAGAGACAGGCAAAGAACAAAACACCGAACCAGAGTCCGCCCGGAAGGCGCTCCAGCAATCGCGGCACGGTTTGAAAGAGCAGCTCTGGTCCCGGAGGTGACGTCGAGCCCCCAATCAAAACAAGAGGGAAAATCATGGCTCCCGCCCAAATCGAAATCATTGAGTCCATCATACAAACTCGAAAGCCGGCCATCGGAATATAAACCTTCTCTCGAAGATAGCTACCGAAAGTGACCATAGTGCCAAATCCCACGCTCAGTGTGAAAAGAACATGCCCTACCGCTTGCCCGACGGAGGCTAGCGATAATTTGGCAAAATTGGGATAAAACAAAAATCGAAGAGCCTCACCGGCGGACTCCATTTGTAACGATTGAATCACTAAGATCGCCAGCAGCAACCCGAAACCAGGCATCACATATCCAACCCACTTCTCTAAGCCAATCTCCAGATCCTTCGCCACGATGACGGAGACAATCAAAAGATGCGCACTCGTTAGGGCGACTTGCAACCAACCATTATGTAACAGAACCGACAGAGATCCTTCGGGATGAAATTCGCTGCCTCTTAAGACCGCCACCAAAAGCTGCATAAAGAAGTGAAGCACCCAGCCACTAATCACGGCGTAATAAGCCAACACCACCACAGTGATCATCAAACTGAAGGCACCCAGTCGGCGAATCAACCAACCGACCACGGGTAGACCCGACCAGTCTCGCTGGCGAATTTCCCGTACCATGTAGCGCTCGCCCATCAATTTGCTTAAGGCGGGTACAAGACTTCCACGGCTGATTTTGCCCAGCGCCAATTCGGCAATCAAAAATGGCATCCCCAAAATAAAAACGAGGGCTAAATACAATAAGACAAATGCGCCACCACCATTTTCAGCCACCACGTAGGGGAATCGCCAAAGATTCCCCAACCCGAAGGCCGAACCAACGGCCGCCAGATAAAAACCGAGGCGGGTTCCAAAAACAGCGCGCTTTGCACTTGGCATCGATCAGCTCTTCTCCATCACAAAAATTCGAAGTGGAACTCCCTGAAGACTCCATTCCTCTTGAATTTTTCGAATCAGGAAGCGCCGATAAGCCGGGGTCACACCTTCTGGGTGGTTCGCAAATGCAATAAAGCTGGGCGGAGACTGTTGAGTTTGTGTCAGATAGTAAAACTTCACGTTTTCAGTCCCGGCCACCGGTGAAGGTGCCATTTTAATAACTTCCGTAAAGAACCGATTGAGATGGGACGTGGGAATGCGAATCGCCAACTTTTGTCGAATGTCTTGAATCTTCCGCAATAGAGTTTCCACCCCCGCACCCGACTTGGCGCTGGTGAAAGTCACGGGGATATCGGCAAAGTAGTGAAATTCACGGGCCACTTGCGAGCGAAACCACTCACGAGGATTTTCGTGCAATTCCTGACATGCGTCCATTTTGTTGGCGACAACGATTACAGCCTTGTGATGCTCCAAGCAAAGCTCGACGAGTCGCGAGTCCTGATTGGCGGGCCCGACCGTGGAGTCAATGACCAATAGAACAAGATCGGCTTTACGAATCGCCTCACGGCTCTTAAAACCCGACAAAACCTCGACTCCACCGCTTTGTTTGCCGGGCTTCCTTAGGCCGGCTGTGTCCACAAGAGTGAAAGTCTCACCGGCATACGTAAAACGGGCTTCAATCGCATCGACTGTGGTGCCAGCGAGAGGAGACACCAACAAACGGGACTCCCCTAAGAGGCAGTTCGCTAAAGAGCTCTTACCGGCGTTGGGCTTGCCGATAATGGCGATGCGAAAGCCTTCCTCTTCAATGACAGTTTCTTCATCAAGACCGGCGAGGACCCATTCGACAATTTCATCAATGTTAAAATCCCTTTCGAAAGCCGCGGGCAACAAATCCACCCCCAGCGGATAGAAATCCGCCAGATAGCTTTCGGCCTCCAGAGTCTTATCGCACTTGTTCACCACAGCTAAAATGGGCTTGCCCGATTGTTTGGCCAAACGAAGGGCCAATTGATCTTCGGGCATCAGGCCCGCCCGTCCGTCCACGACATAGATGATCAAATCCGCCGAGTGCAGAAACTCAACCACTTGCTGTCGGATCAGAGGACTGAATCCCGACTTGTCGTCGGTCAAACCACCGGTGTCGACAATTTCAAATGTCTTGCCCCACCAGTCGCAGGTTTCGATTTGAATATCGCGAGTGACTCCGGGCTCATTTCGCACCACCGCTTTGCGTGTGCGCGTGAGTCGATTGAACAAAGTTGATTTCCCCACATTGGGGCGGCCGACAATGGCCACTCTTTTAAGACGGCTGAACGACATAACCTAAGTCCTTCATGGCTGCTGGATTCTTTTGCCAATTGCGGCGGGTGATCACTTTCAAATCGAGAAAAACTTTACGATCGACGAGCTTTTGAATTTCAAGCCGGGCCTCGGTGCCAATGCCTTTAAGCGTTTGACCCTCTCGCCCGATGACGATCGGACGATGGTTGTCTTTTGCCACTAAGATTTCGGCCTCAACCCGAACCGTAGGACCCTCATCTTCTTGAAAACTCAAAATGCGCACGGCCAAACCAAAAGGGACCTCTTGGTGAAGCTTTTCAAAACACTTCTCTCGAATGATCTCGGCCGAAAGGTCGCGCACACTACTCAGTGTATAAAGATCGGCATCGTAAAGGGGATGCGCGCTCTCAGGTAACAAAGGCACTACCGCGTCCATGACCATTTCGGCCAATCCAGAGCTTTGTTGCAAAGCGGAACCTTGCAAAATCGGAACACCCAAGTGCTTCAACTTGTCCCGCAGAATTTGCGGGCGATGAAGCTCGGGCAAATCCGTCTTTTGAATCACGATAATGTAGGGCTTGCCGCTGTCTTTGACCATGTCGACAATGGACATTAAGGATTCAAAGTTAGGTTCATCGATACTTAAAATCGCGACTAGGACATCGCTTTGTCCAATCACGTCCAAAGCTTCTTCTTTCAAAAAGCGTCCCAGACCTGCTGTGGCGCCGACCACTCCAGGGGCGTCGACAATCAAACACTGGGCGTCTGGTCGATTGACCACGCCCACCACCCGCCGGCGCGTGGTTTGGGGTTTGGCCGTCACGATGGACACCTTCTCGCCCACCATCGCATTCATCAATGTACTTTTGCCTGAGTTGGGTAAACCAATCAGACCTACAAATCCCGCTTTCATTTTTTGTCTCCAAGATTCTCAAGCGCCATTCGGGCGGCTTCCTGTTCGGCCATTTTACGAGAGGCACCTTCGCCCCGTCCCATCACTTCTTTCATCACGCTCACCTCATAAATAAAAGTTTTGGCGTGCTCTGGGCCATCACTTCCGACCATTTGATACTCGGGCAAAGCTTTGTGGGTTTTCTGTGCCCACTCTTGCAATCGAGTTTTATAATCCGTTGCAAATTCCACTTCCGGATCAAGTTGAGAAACCAATTTCTCAAACCGCCGGGCGATGAATTCTCGAGCGGCTTCGAGGCCACCGTCTTGGTAAACGGCGGCGATCACGGCTTCGAGTGCTGAGGCCAACATCCGCGGACGGTCCTGGCTTTGTTCTCGATTGGCGGATTCACTTCGACCTAGGAACAAGTAATGGCCAAGCTCCATCTCGCGGGCCAAATTGCACAAAGTGGATTCGTTGACCAAACTGGCCCGCCATTTGGACAAAGTGCCCTCATCCACATCGGGGAAGGCGCTCATCAAAGATTCCGATAGAATCAAATCCAAAACCGCATCGCCTAAGAACTCCAGGCGCTCAAAATGGCCGGGCGATTTGTCCTTGTTTTCAAAATGAAAACTACGATGGGTCAGCGCCTTTTTGAGGAGCTCCCCATCTTTGAATTCGTAGCCCAATTCGGCTTCTAATAAAGCGAGATCGCGTTTTGACATCTGACAGATCATCCCGGGCCCGCACTTTAGGCAAAGCCCAACAGTGGCGGGTTCTAGCCCAGGTCTGGCGCCGCGTCAAGGGTGGAGGACAGTTTGTCCTCTGAACCCCCTTAGCTTTAATCTGACCGGCTATGCGCCCTTCAAAAATCAACGTAGTCGGAACCAGCGGATCAGGAAAGTCTACATTCAGTCGCAATTTGGCTGAGATATTAGGAGTTCCTTTTATCGAAATGGACAGAATTTTCTGGGGTCCCAATTGGTATTGGCCACCGGACGAGGAGTTTTTTGAAAAACTGGAAAAGGCGCTTCAACGCGACTCTTGGGTGCTGGATGGCAATTACACTCGGAGCCTCCCGATCAAATGGAAATCCGTTGAGGTCGTGGTTTGGCTGGATTACCCATTTGGGATCACGGTCTTTCGCGCCGTAAGACGCGCGATTCGACGATCACTCTCAGGCGAAGAAATTTGGGAAGGCACCGGCAATCGTGAGACTTTTAGAAAAAGTTTTTTCAGTAAAGATTCGATCATTTGGTGGACTCTCAAGACTTACCATCAGGTGAAACGAAAATACAAAAAGATGATGGTGGATCCGCAGTTCTCTCACATTCGCTTTGTGCGAATAAAGAGCGACGCTGAGGCCGATCGTTTTTTAAGAGAGCTCGAGTCCCTCTACACTTAAAATCCCAGGACGAGTTCCCACGGCGGAGGCCGTGATTCAAGCGAAATCGGTGAGAATCGTATCCTTTTGAGACAGCAAGGATCGGCAGTGATGACCGTTTGATTGGAGTTATCGCATCGTCGGCTCAGCAATATTCAAAAAGGCGGCCCGAAAACGCGCGAGTCAGGCTACAGCTGTCAGGTTACCGATGGATTCCTTCGCATATCTTGGTAGACTTGGAAGATGCGGATCCTAATTCCGGTGCTTCTTGCAATCGCACTGGTCTTTTTTCAAAATTGTACAGAGGTGGGCCGTGCTCCCCAGCTTGGTATACAGGAGCCTCAGGAGAGCGCCGAACCTGTTCTTGTGATGAGCCGGCCAGGGGTTCATCTGGCATTTCCGCAAATTGTCGCGGGGCCAAACGGCGAACTGATGGCCTTTGTCAACGTGGGAAGTAACCACTACGGTAGCTGCAATGACACTCAGGTTGAACTTCTGACCTCACTCGACGGGGGAGTCACTTGGTCCGCGCCGAAATCCACACTTAAGGAGAGCGCCGCAAGCGTTACATTGACCAGCGTGGTCAGCGATGGGTCTAAACTGGTCGCCTCGATCGAGAGAAAACAGTTTTCTTCCAATTGCGATCGGACCTCGGCGTCCACAAAAAGTTATGAGATTGTGGAGAGTTCCGACGCTGGGCTGACCTGGACGGCCAGGAGTCCACTTCGAAGTCATGCCTTCGGTACTCCGATAAAGAATGATCTCGGCCAATGGCTTTTCAGCAGTTACTGGGGAGGCGAGTATACCGCTCTTGGGCTAAAATCCGCCGCAGGAAATTTAATCAATGCCTCTGGACTTATCAACGACCACACAGGGAATGTCACGAGGCCATTTCCATTTGAAAGCGGTGCCGCACCCTACGCTTTTTCGGAGGCTAATTATATTGCAATGGGAGGCGGCCGCATCTACGGCGTTGCAAGAGCCATCAAAGATTTTTACACCACTAAACCGCGAGATTACTATTTGTTTGAGTCGTTGTCCGTCGATGGGGGCGTAACCTGGAGCGAACCTCTCTACGTCCGAAGGGGCGGGCCGGCCGAACTCATTTTGTTACGAGATGGAAGTGTTATTCGATGCTTCACTTATCGCAAGGTCTATCATCTTTTTGGTGGGGAGAAGCCTTTGATCCTCGACGACACAGAACCGCTTCAATCCGGGGGGATTTACTGTCAGGTGTCTCAGGACCAAGCTCAAAGTTGGTCGATGGCCAAACTGGTAGCCGCAAACAACAGCCATTGGGACATGGGATATGTCGAAGGGATAGAACATCCCTCGGTCGACGGCCGAATCATCCTGCTTCACTACGATAACGATGGCCTGGGCGACTCATTGGCTAGCGTCACCGATTCCGATAGCGTCGGTGAACGGACCTATCGCATTTGGCGCATCGGTATTACTAAGGCGGAATTGCTCCGCCCGTGAAAGCGAAAATCACTATTTAAGCAAACCACTTGGCTTCGGGAAACAGATCAACCCGGCGGAGTTGTACTTTTCACGAGTGCTTTTCTGGGCACTTTTCTCGGCAATGCTCTTGTCGGTGAAAGAGGCTTCCACATACCCGACATATACGCCTGCCCCGTCTAGGTGATCGTAAAGAGCAAGCGAATAGGTCACGCCGCCTGGGGTTTGAAAGTGGGTCCGGAAGGCATGGATTTCCGACGCTGATGTTGAGCTGTAAATCGTGGGCTGCAGGAACATTTCGGTCGATTGACTTTCGCTGAAGGTGCCCGGAGCCGTTTGCAACCGATAGCTGTTTTTTTCTTCCGCGCGGCCCGAACCACTCTGGCGTGTCAGCACGAACTCCGATGCAAGGGCAAAGGTGGGCTGGTAGGAATCCAAGGGCGGCATTCGCCAAGTCAACCGGCAGCGAAGTTCAGCTGGAATTACCAAGGGGGGCACCTTCTCGGTGAATCCAATGGTCATAGAGGTGTAGTAATCCTCCGTCAGCCCACGGACAAAGTCGTCGCGTTGGTCGCGAACGATCAAGGCCAATCTTTCAACATCTCGGCGAACGGGTGTCGTGTTTAGGCCGGGTTGATTGCGTATTGAAATCAAGGTCTCATGCAATCGCAAAAACAAATCATCGATCACCGGTAGATTTTGAGTGTAGAAGCTCATGCGTACCGTTGACGTCTTAAGATCTTGAATGGCAAGCTGGACTTTCTTGCATCCGCGAGGGACTTGCCACCATCGAATACCGTCATCCGAAATGTCGGGAAGGTTTTCGTCCAGATCCCAATGATAGAAATAGATTTGTAGATGGCGAAGCAAGATCATGGTGCCAAAGGGTATCTTAACGTTGTCTTTGAATGGGTGTGGATAGACCGCGTGAGGCATCTTCCGATTGAGAAAGCGGGCAATTGTACGCATGCCAAACGGGTTCATCAGCTGGCCTACATTGTTTTGCACAATCGCATCGAGCGTCGTGTCCCCGTAGGTGTCGATCAGGCGAAGATGGTAAGGAGGATATTCCAGATCGTTTGCGTCTTTCTTGCAAAGGTAACCATCGCCGCCACTGCCACCGTGGCCACCGATTTTGGCTTCGGCGTGGAAAGTCAGAAGAGGGCTCCAAAGCATGAGCAACACTAAAACTCGATTTTTCATTTATTCTTCCACTTGTTTGGTTAAGGGAAAAAGGGCGAACGTGAATTGATAAACTTCCGACAGACCTTTCTCGCCATCGGCTTGCAAGAATTCAGCGAGTTCCTCTCGAATTTCCTCGAGTCGTCGCTTGAATTCCGGTAAACGGTCAGGATTGATGGCCACCGTGTGCGAGCCATTGTAGCGCTGTGAAAAGGGAATATGATCAATAGCGTCCAATGACTTTTCAATTAGAGTGCGCTGGTACTTCTTGCGGGCCGCGGTGGTCGCGCGCGTGTTGCCCCAATTGGTATTGGGAGCCAGGACCTTAAGGTGCTCACCCACGATCCGCACAAATCCAAGCCGTTGAAGGCGCTGAATGGCGTTTCGAACTTCTTCAACGTGAAGACCTAGACGGCAGGCGATCGCTTTGCAATCGAATACGAAACCGTCCGTTTTCGCCAGTTCAAGAATGGCGAAATGGTACCATTCCCCAAGCACTTCAATCTCGTCGTCCGAAATCGTCAGGAAGCCCGCCATCGCATGATGGCTCGGCTTGAATAGATTCTTTCTTCTACCTGGACGGAGGCCGATTTTAAGTGAAACAGACCTGGCAAAATCGGCCGAGATACCTTTTTGACCTTTCAGTATTTTGGAAAGATTGGATTGATCTATTTCTAGGTAATGGGCGTACGCTCTTAAGGAATAGGATTTGTTCTTCTTACATCTCTCGATAAAGGTTCGCTGAATAGCGGTCCGGATTATCTCAAGACTTTCGGGGGAAAGCTTTTGATTGTGCATGCTAAGCTGTCTACCCTGAGTGCCGCCCGATTTCTAGAACTTTGACCTCAAACTGAGGTCTTGGTCTGACCTCATGGAGAATGTTCATGCTCTTGGGCGCCTTCGAATTTGCACGGGAATGGCCCGCCCGCGCCGTTCTTTTCACGCGAACCGGTCAGATATTTACTAGACAGTGTCTAATGTCAGGGGCTCACTCTAAATCCCTTGTTTAGTGTTCGGCGACGGCGCACTATACGGCAGTCTAAGTCGCCGTGAGGCTGAACCATTCGAAATTCGAATCTACTGGGCCCGGGCCCAGAATCGAATCCGATATAGACGGTGCTGCTTTCTGAGCTAGCAGAACAAAAATCATGAATTCAATCCAAAAGTGCCAAATCACCGCACCGATAAGAAAACAAGCATCGAATCAGCGGAGAGCCTGCGCTAGGCCGTTTTCGGCCCACTATTTTTATCGTGATGCTCAATCATGACTCTCAACCGAAGAAATAAATAGTAAATGAATTTGTTGGTCGAAATCCTGGCCGTCAAGGAGTAGACTAATCTTAATGTTTGAAGGTTATGACGGCTAGTGCGGGGGTCGTAGCAAGTGTGGGATTCACAAGCACCTTCGCCTAGTGTTTCAATTTGAGATACAGATTCTGCGCAACTACAATGGATTCGAGGCGCAGATATTCCCGATCAGGCGGCCATTGGGTCCAATGGCGGCGATTTCAACATCGATTTCCGTGTTGGCTTCGACATCGAAATCGCCCGTGATGGTCCAATAGTCGCGCGAAAGCAGCTGGATCTCCGGGTTCACACCGGAGCGGATTTCAGAAGTCGCCTTCCAACTCCCGCGCAGGGCGAGGGCCCGCTTGCGTGAGCCCAGTTGCATGGCTTGCCTCTCAGCAAATCGCTGATCCGACAATTCTCGTAGCAGCCGCGCACGAAGCGAGATCGAACTCGGCGGCACTTCATCATCACGCCGACCGGCTATGGTGCCAGGCCGTCGAGAATAAGGGAAAACATGCAACCGCGTCCACGGAGAGGCCTTCAAGACCTCCAAAGTTTCAAGAAATTCTTCGTCAGATTCCCCGGGGAACCCGGCAATCACATCAAGACCAAGAAATACGCCTGGCACGCGCTCGGCAATGTTGACAAGACTTTCTTGCACGTCGCGAGCCGTGTACTTGCGCTTCATCTCGCGTAAGACTTTTGTTGAAGCCGCTTGAATACTCATATGAAAATGGGGGCAAAGTCGTGGATCCTGATAAAGATCGAGCAGTCGGGGGCTGACTTCCAGAGGCTCTAAGCTAGTCAGACGGAAGCGCGCCATAGAAGTTTTCGCTAGCAAAGCCTCCACCAAATCTTCGAGTCCCTTGTCCTCGTCCTGATAATCAGCAATATGAACGCCAGTCAGAACGGCTTCTTTCACTCCTTTGGACTCAAGCTCCCGTACCCGTCGAACTAAGTTTTGAATCGAAAGACTGCGACTCTTGCCCCGGGCAAAGGGAATCACGCAAAATGTACAAAAAGAATTGCATCCGTCCTGGATTTTCAAAAAGGAGCGCGTATGCGAAGACTCAAGTCCCCCACCCTCTTCCAAATCTTCTTTCTTAAAAATATTGGATTTGTGAATGCGTTCCCGTAACTCGCCCGAATAGTAACGTCGAATCAGATCGCCCAATTCGCTCTTGTGAGAATTCGCCACCACGAGGTCAACACCTTTGACGGTGGCCAATTCCTCCGTGTCCACTTGGGCGGCGCAACCAGTCAGCACCACAAGGCTGAGAGGATTTTGAATTTTCAACCGCCGGGCTAAGCGAGCGGCTTCGCGGGTCGCCTCCCGGGTGACCGCACAGGTATTGAGAATATGGACCTGCGGTTCTTTTTCAGCCACAGTAAACCCTTGCGTTTGAAGGCGACCCTCGAGCAATCCAGTGTCATAAGTGTTCACTTTGCAACCGAAAGTATGCGTTCGAAAACGAATGGGATCTAGCGTATCCAACCGCCCCCCAAAAGCTGCTGTTCTCGATAAAAGACGGCGGCTTGTCCCGGGGTGATCGACCTTTGCGGTTCTAAGAATTCTATATCGATTTCAGATTCACGCACCGCGAGCACACGGGCGGTGGCTCCCCGATGCTGAAAGCGAATTTTAACCTGAACCTCGTCGCCTTCTTTGGCAGGAGTTAACCAATTGGTCCTGCGGGCCGTAAGATTCTTGGATCGTAGATGTTCCTCATCCCCCAACCATACCTCATTTGTTTGAGCATCGATCTTCACCACAAACAACGGCCGCCCCGTCGCAATCCCTAGGCCTTTTCGTTGGCCATAGGTGAAGTGATGGATGCCTTTGTGGGCACCGAGATCGTCGCCCTCTGGGTAAAGTCGCAAGCGCCCTGGCTTTAAAAGATCTGGGGCTACACGTTCTTCAATAAATCCGGCATATCCCTTGTCACCAATAAAGCAAATTCCCGTCGAGTCTTTTTTGCGAGCAACGGAAAGTCCTCGCTCAACGGCGATTTGGCGCACTTCATCCTTCTTCAGATGTCCGACCGGAAACAAGATGTGTTTCAGAAGTTCTTTTTGCAAAGTGAAAAGAAAATAGGTCTGGTCCTTCCAGGAGTCGGCGCTGGAGATCAAGCGTATATCGTCCCCTTCGCCTTCGATGCTGGCGTAGTGGCCCGTGGCCACGTATTGGCAATTCAGCTCCTTCATTTTTTGAACGAGATGATCGAATTTTAAATACGTGTTGCAGTTGGAGCATGGAATCGGCGTACGGCCTTCCAGGTAAGACCCGACAAAATCGTCAATAACATAGGCCTGAAATTTGGCTTCGCAGTTGATTACGTAAAAAGGAATTCCCAGACGATCCGCCACATCGCGAGCATCGTCCACATCAATGGAGGAACAGCAAGTTCCATTGCCCTCTTGAATGTCGCACACGTCGGCCGAATAGTCCCAAACCTGCATGGTGGCGCCAATCACATCGTAACCTTGCTCGACTAACAAAGCCGCGGCCACAGAGGAGTCAACGCCGCCACTCATGGCGACCAAAACGCGGCCTTTGGAGCTTTGACCAAAATTAGACGCCATAAGAAAACTCCACACCATGTTTGAAACTACGCAAACGGGCCACGGTTTTCACCACTTCCTCAACAAGGGCTTCAACATCCTCTTTCGAATTTCCCCAGCCAAGACTGATTCTCAAACTTCGCTGAGCTTCTTCGCGCGAATGCCCCATCGCTAGAAGAACAGGAGAAGGTTCTGGATTTCCAGAAGAACAGGCCGCCCCCGTCGAAACCGCAAAGCCGGCCACATCCAAATTCATTAACAAAGTCTCACCGTCAATCCCACCGATCAGCATGTTGCTCGTGCCAGGAAGACGAGAAGAATCCGCGCCGGTAATCTGCACTTGATCGAGCCTTCGCACCAGTTCGGACTCGAGATAATCGCGCAATTCGCGCAGACGCAAAGCCTCAGGCATAATCTGATCTGTTTTTTGGCACATAAATCCAAGGCTCGCGATGGCGAGTGTGTTTTCTGTGCCGGCTCGGCGGCCGCGTTCCTGCCCACCACCGTGAATTAGACTTGTCAGCTGAACACCTTTTCGTACGAAAAGAGCTCCCACCCCTTTTAGAGAGTAGAATTTGTGGCCCGAGAGCGACGCCAGATCCACATCTAAACTTCTAAGATCGAGCGGAATCTTTCCTAAAGCCTGAACGGCATCACAGTGAAGGAGGGCGCCCACCTGGTGAGCCCGCTTGGCAATCGTCGCCACCGGAAACAGGTGACCCGTTTCGTTGTTGGCCAACATGACGGACACCAGGGCGGTCCGCTCATTCAATTTTTCATCCAACTGGCTTAAATCCATTTGTCCGCTGCGATCGACATTCAAATACACAATTCGATAGCCGCGCTCTCGCATGGACAAGGCCGTCTTGAAAACACTTGGGTGCTCAACCGCCGAGATCAAAATCTCATCCCGACCGTCTTTAGGTGTTTCGGGTAGGACTCCCTTTATGGCCAGATTATTGGCTTCACTTCCACCCGATGTGAAAACAATCTCCAGCGAGTCGACGCCCAGAGCTTGCGCCACACTTTGACGTGCTTCGCGCAGCAAAGCCTTCGGCCCCCGACCGGTCCAATGAATGGAGCTGGCGTTGCCCCACAGGTCCATCCAGTCCTGGACCTTGGCCCTGAGGTCGGGATGAGGGGGGGTCGTCGCGTTGTGATCCAGATAAATGTTTGTTTGCACCCACGTTCACTACCACAAATGCCGCTTCGCCTCAATAACGGGCCGGGAGTCCAGTTGAGGGACCCGATATTAAGGAAAAATCGAGAATTTCCGACAAGATATGCGGGAATGCAGAAGAATTATCCTTGGGCCACCGCCCTTCAAATCAAGCCCGATCAGCTAGATAGCTGGAGCGCCGACGCACCTCCGGATTGGCCTTTATTGGTGTTTTGCCTACTGGAAGGCCATATCGAGCCCGAGGCTTACCTCAATTGGGCGCGAGATTATTATGAATTGCCCGTGCTCAACCGTGATTATTTTGTCGAATCTTTCGATCTCGAAGCCGGGAAACTCTGGATACAAGGTCAAGAATCCCACTGGCGGTCTTGGAATTTTCCCGTAGAAAAATGGGAAGACGTCACCATCATCGGCTGTGTGGAGCCCCCGCAAGACGAAGAAACCAACCAGCGCCATGTTCTATGCGATCCCACCATGCTGAGAGCGGTTTGGAACCGTATGTTCTCTCCGTCCGAGGAAGAGGCTAAACCTGAAGAAAGTGTGATCGGGGCGGCGGACTCGGCGGTGATTCCCGAAATTCCTGGTATGCCGAATGATGAACCACCTCCTGCACCCGAAGCCACTTCCACCAACTTCAAGTTCACTTTGAACATTGATGAAAACAATTTATTCAAAATGGGCTCAGAAACGGCGACACCTGCCAGCACCCCTGCCATTCCCGCCGAGCCAGAGCCCGTCGCTAAACCTGCGGAAGCTGTCTCTGCTAAGAAGACATCCGCCCCGCCGATTCCGATTATTGAGGAATCCGTTTCCACCATTTTGGATATCTCCGAAAAAACCATGGTGACGGCCGTTGACGCAAGCCCTGTACCTGCCATTGAGGTCAGGGAAGAAAAAATCGAACTGCCTGACTTCTCATCGCCTCCTCCTGCTCCCGCAGCAGCGACCAAGGCGAAACCGAGTGTTTCTCCACCCAAGATTCACACCATAGAATCCGAACCCATTATCATCAAGCCCAAGCCTGCGGCGAAGGAAGCTCCGGCCGCGGCCGCAGCTTCGGTATCCACATCCACTTCGAACGCCAACAAAAAGGCGAATCTGTCCGCTCAGGAAGTCAAAGAGCTGTTTGCCGAGATTAAGAAGCTTTACAAGAATGCTCTACTAATGAAGTGTGTGGGCGAAAAGGCCGTCTTGTCGAATTGGGATGACGATTGCAAACCCGCTAACAAATCCGTTTCGATTGAATTGGCGTTCCCCACTTTCTTACGAATTATCGCGAAGACCAAACTCCCTTATCATGGCTATCTGGTCGATTCCCCGGCTCATCGCGAATTCTTTAGTTCATTGGGAATGAGCGAGCTTCCCACCTGTGTCACAGCCATTCCTCTGGTCAGTGATTCCAAGCTCTTTGGCGTCCTAGTCGCCATCGGCGACGAGACCAATCAAGATCTCGAGACACTCAAAACAATCGAGGCCTTAGCTGAAAAGCTAAACGCCGACTTGTCTCCCTCGTGGGCGAAAGCCGCTTAGTTCAGTTGGAAATTTATTTCTCGAGCGTCCGCCGAACCGGCGGCGGGCTGAATATCAAACCTTACGCGTTGCCACGTTTTGGGCCAAATGCCTTCCTCCAACCGATCCGCCCACTCAACGATGACCAGTACGGACGGGTTCTCGAGCAAATCAGTAAAACCGATTTCGAGAAGTTCATTCATGTCCCGCAATCGGTAGAGGTCCAAGTGATCGATGGGACCACCGGGCGAATCGTACACCTGATGAATAGCGAAGGTCGGCGAACTGGGGAAATGGCCACCTAGTTTTTCAATTATCCATTGAGCCAACTGTGTCTTACCGGCGCCCATAGGACCACATAGCTCAATTAAACAGGGGCGATGTAAGGATTCACATTTCTTGATCACCCAGTCCTGCGTGCTGGCTTTATCCGGGAGGACTTCGGTCTCATCGTCACTTGTCATATTAGGTCTCGCTTAAAATAGATTCCCACCCATGCGCAAGCGAGAAACGATTTGAGGCAAAAGCTCTCGCAAGTCAGAGGCCGTCAGCGCCGCCTTGTCCTGGCCTGCGCGAACCCATTCATCCGCCAGGCGTCCGTGCAAATAGGCACCAGTCGCCGCGGCTTGAGGTGTATCCAATCCCTGGGCCAATAGGCCCCCGATCATCCCGGTCAACACATCGCCAGTGCCCGCTTTAGCGAGGGCCGAGTTTCCCGCGTGCACCACGATGGACCGATTTTCAAAAGCGACCAGGCTTCGATAGCCTTTTAATAACACATGACACTTGGTCTTTTCATAGGCGGCAAAGGCCGCTTTGAAGCGATCTCTCTCAATGTCCTGCGCACTGATCTTGAGAATACGACTCAGCTCACCGGTGTGAGGCGTGATCACCCAGTGGGGCGGCAGAGGGAAGAGATCGTGTTCCACACAAGTGGTAATAGCATCCGCGTCCACCACCACGGGTACATTCTCCCATTTCTTCATCCGCTCGATGACTTGTGCTGTCGCCTCACTTACCCCCAACCCAGGTCCAATGGCGGCCGCGGTTGGGGGCTCGGTCCAAATTTTATCGTCAGTGATCTTGCCCGTTAAAACCTCGGGGACTTCACGAAGACTCTCGTGCGGAGACTCGAAACTCGCCCATTGAACGTAACCAGCGCCCATTCGGTAAGCACTGCTTGAGGCCAGCACCCCCGCCCCCCACATTCCGGGATGCCCGGCCACCACCAGAAGTCGGCCAAACTGGGATTTATTGCTAGTCTCTTTTCGTGCTGGCAAATAGCGCCGGGCCAATTTTTCTGTGAATAAGAAATGCGTGGTGGCGACGCCCCGTAGAGCTTCATAGGGAAATCCGATCGGTAAGATGCGAAGCTTTCCGACGTATTGCGGCCCCTCCGAGACAAAAAATCCGGGCTTGGCTAAGCCAAAGGTGACTGTCATTCCCGCGCGAACCGCAACACCTTCCACTCGACCGGTGTCACAGTTTAACCCGGTCGGGAGATCTAAACTCACTTTCGGTGCCGCGGCCGCATTCATCGCTTCTACCACTGAGCTAAATGGTTCTTCCATCGCACGCGAAAATCCGATGCCAAATACGGCGTCGACAATAATTGTGGCCGTGCGAATTTGATCCACGCGCGCGGGAACCTCGGTCAAGTCGACGATGCGAAGCCCTTGCTTTTCGGCCCGTTGCAGTTGCAGTTTGAAAAGAGGCGACTGGGCCTCCTTGGGTGCGATCAAAAACACACTGAGATCCCGATGGCCGCCGGAGTGAAGATGCCGAGCTACGACCAAACCATCGCCACCATTGTTGCCTGGACCACAAACGATCGCGACGGTTCCACGCGTGAGTTCAGGTAAATAAGAGAGATCGATTTCACGGGCCGCCAACGCCCCGGCCGACTCCATTAAAACTTCGGACGACAAATCATAGTGTGTGCGAGAGGCCTCATCAATCTGGGCCGCTTGTTCGCGTGTGGCCAACCTCATTAGCCAAGCTCCGTTTGCAAGTAGCGGGCAATTTCTTCGGCCATTTTGCCGATTTCGGATCGATCGGGACCCTCGACCAAAACTCGAATCACGGGCTCGGTCCCTGAGAATCTCACAAAGACCCGGCCCTCCCCGTTAAGTCGGGCCTCGGTGGCCTCGATCAATTTTTGATAGCCTTTGAGTTCACCCAATTCACGGCGCTGATTGACCCGGGTGTTGATCAATACCTGTGGCATTTCTTCCATGATGTGGCGCAGATCCGAGAGCTTTCGCTTTTCACTTTTCATCACAGCCAAAACATTGAGTGCGGCAATGCAGCCATCGCCGGTGGTCGAATAATCTAAATGAATAATGTGGCCACTTTGTTCACCACCCAATCCATAGCCTTGCTGGCGCATGGCCTCGACCACATTTTTGTCTCCCACGTCCGTTCGGACGACGTAAATGCCGTGTTTCTTCATGGCCTGATCTAAACCAAAATTGCTCATTTGTGTGGCGACAATGGTATTTTGAGGCAAATGCTTTCGCTTGGCCAAATGAATAGCACAAATGGCGAGGATGTGATCGCCATTCACGATTTCCCCCTTCTCATCGACCATGATCACGCGATCCGCATCCCCGTCGAGAGAAATACCGACATCGGCGCGGTACTTCAGTACGGCCTCACACATGTGCTCGGGATGAAGCGCCCCCGATTTTTCATTAATATTAAATCCGTCCGGTCGATTACCGAGGACCACGACATCCGCGCCAAGCTCTTGAAAGATGGCCGGGGCCACTTTGTATGCGGCCCCATTGGCGCAGTCGAGGGCGATTCGCATTCCCTCTAAAGACAAATTAAGAGGAAACGCGCTCTTCACATAGACAATGTAGCGGCCCGCCGCATCGTCGATCCGCCGAGTTCTTCCCACCGCGTTTCCAGGCGAAAGCCAACTGCTGATATCGGATTCTTCGACCAACTTTTCAATTTCCCGTTCCATGGCATCGGTGATTTTAAATCCGTCGGCACCGAAAATTTTGATGCCATTGTCTGTGTAGGGGTTGTGCGATGCCGAAATGATCACACCTGCATCCACCCGCATATTGCGAGCTAAAAATCCAATGCCTGGTGTGGGCAGAGGTCCCGTGAGCTGAACTCCCACACCGACGGAGTTCAGGCCCGCGGCCAAGGCTTGCTCCACCATGTAACCAGAAAGTCGGGTGTCCTTACCAATTAACACCATTTGATGATGACCCTGGCGAGGACCGGTCTGCTTTAGCAAATGCCCCAGGGCCTGCCCCACCTTCAGCACCACATCGGGAGTCATGGGGAATCGATTGGCCGCGCCGCGAATTCCATCCGTTCCAAAAAGTCGTTTTGCCATTTTCAATTTCCTTCCGGCTGGGCAGCTTCCCGCAAGACGACGGTAAACTCTTTGGGCTCGATGCTCAGCACCCGAGCCCCAATGGGTAGATTCAGTCCGTCTCGACTGAGCTCAACCACCTGTCGACCAGGTCGAGCCGACGTCAAATCGATGGTGAAGAGAGGCGCCATCTGGTTGATCTTCTTTAGGGCCACACGAGGACCCGCCACTTCCACTTTCACAAGATTGGGAATTTGGGTCTCAAGCTCAATACGAGGTCCAAGTAAGACTTGTAGTTCGAACTCTTTCACAATCGTTGAGTCTTTACGTCCCAGCATGGACATCCAGAGCACGATCGCCACCCCAAGGGCCACGAATTTATAACTCAAATTGTCCATCACTCTTAACTTCATGCCGGGCTCGTTCTTTCCATTCTCTTTGAGAGACCAAATACCTCATACAGCATTTGTCGAATCGAGGGATGATCAACCCCCATTTTCAAAACGCCCGAATGCGCCACGCCGACAGACCGGTTTTCTTCAGAGACCACAAAGACGTAGGCGTCGGTTTCTTCGGTCAGCCCAATGGCCGCACGGTGCCGTGTCCCCAGGTTGCGATCTAAAGCGGAATTTTTGCTTAACGGCAAAAAACAGCCCGCCGAAACCACACGCCCGGCCCGGATCAACACCGCACCATCATGCAATGGGGACGACGGATGAAAAATAGATTGGATCAGCTCTGAAGACACTTCGGCATTGATGGGCGTGCCTTCCTCAATAAAATAGTCCAATGAGATTTCATGCTCCAACACCAACAGCGCGCCAAAACCCTGTTGTGCATAAGCGACCATCCCTTTAGCCAACTCCTCAATCATTTGGGTTTCTTCTACCGCCCGCTGACCCGA
>JBFWON010000083.1:0-19169 GCA_050250515.1 Bdellovibrionales bacterium
CTCGTCCCGGCCGTGGAGGTGACTGGGGGTCGAAAGGTCCCCCCGCGCCGCACCATCCCTACGCACGGCCACCATGGCTATGTTCCCGGTGAGTGAGCGCGACACCAAAAATGCCGCCAACATCACAATGGTCAGAACCAACATTCCAAACAAAAGAGTTCGTACTGAAAAATCTCGCACGACAGCAAACACCTGGGCTTCTGAAGCCTGAGCCACCACAAAAATGCGATTGCCAAAGCCCTTCGCGAGAGCCGCCATGACTCCCCCGTTGCCCACTTGTCGATGCACCACGCTGACCCGAGTGCGGGCCTTCAGGGCCTCCTGGAAAAGGGGATCATCGGCCAAACTCGGCTTCTTCAAAACCAACCCAGCATCTGGGTGAACCAAAACTTCCCCGCGAACATTACTAACAAAGATCTGGCTTAGCTGAACCATTGAGACCGATTTCAAAAACCGATCGAGCTTCACAAATCCAACCACCAACCACTGACCGGAGACCGCACCGTTTTCATCTTGTTGAATCACCAGGCGACCGTAAGCAATTAACGGCGGACCATTCTTGAGTGACGCATTCCAAATGTCCTCGCCTGACTTTTGAATTTCTTTGATGGGAAAATGCTGCGCCCGAATTTCGGTATCGAAGTCCGCGGCGCTCAACCCGTAGGTCTCAAGAAAACGCTCGTGGTGTAGGATCTTTTCTGGTGTTTCGGACTCGAGAGTTTTGAACATGGCCACAGCAATAACATCCGAGTTGCCAGAAAACAGGTCCTCGGCCATTTGATCCTGAAGGTGCTTGGGTAGAAGGGCGAAGACCTTGAGCTTTTCAGATACGCCGCTGAAGAGAGTTTCCAGCTCACTGGTGAGATTGGAAACCTGCGAGCGATTCAAATCAAAAACCAGTTGAGTTTTGTCTGACTTAAAAACCGTGACGGCCATGAATAAATAAACACCGAGACCTGTTACCAACAGGCCGACCATGACCAGAAGAAATTTGAGTCGTATTGACCACGTCAAACGCGAAGCTCCTTCATTATATTGCATCGGTTTTCTGGGGCCACGACTGCACCGGTCGGTGGTCTAGAGTGATGGTCTAGCGGGGCGTGCGGAAGGCGCTTTCTTCACTGCGAGCCTCTTGCGTGCCCGCGGTGGAGATCGCCTGGACAGCGTATAGCGTATTGGCCACTAGACCAGAGACGGTAACGGTATGATGAAGGACAGGTGTTGGATCCATCGGGCTTAGCGTGATCCCGCCGCCCATCACATCCTTGACCTGCACTTGGCTGGTCGAGGGCTCACTCGTATCCCAGCTCACTGTGACCGTCGTTCGTGTGGACTGATCGATGGTGAAGTTGGTCACCAACAAGGGATTGGCAATACCACAGGGATTGCTCGCCTGTTCGGGGAAGTAGAAGTTCTCATTGCCCAGTGGCTTCCAACCGCGCGTCAACATTTCGTAGTAGGTGGCTGTCGGCTCCGAGGGAATTTTTGTGTAATCAAAGTACATGGAATTACCTGAACGTCCGCACTGAGCGTCTTGCACGGCGGCCGCAGGATCCGCTCCGTCGGGCATGAGTCTCCACAGTAAAACCATCGATATATGATAGCGAGGCCCCTGATAATACTCGAGAACGGCTTTGCGCTTTTGGCCTGGTGCCATGTAAATCGATTCATTGGCGCAACCCATCTTAGTGGGATGGACTCCGTCATTGTTTACGATCGGAATCAGATTGTCCCCGTCATCCTTCAAACTCAACACCGCGCCATCATCTGATAGAATGGCCAACTGGTACCAACCTTCAGGCTCGCCTTCGCCAAGTTCAATTTGCGTCTCCAAGCGAAGACCAAAATACTCATACAGCGGCTGATCATTGTGGTTGGTGATCAACCGACCGTCCTGGGTGTAAAAGCCCAAGTCAAACTTACGCGTGGGGATCATCAGTTTATCGAAGTAGAGTGTGCTTTGTACCGGGGTTCCATTCAAAATATAGTCGTGCACGCTGGAATAACGGGGTTGGTCGTCGGTCAGGTAAACAAGGTTTCCCACTAAGCCGCGATCGCGCGCAGAAATGCCCGCACTAAAGGGATCGCACACCGTCCGCTCCGGTGGCGTTAGAGGAGGTGATGGCGTCTGAGCCGGATCGCTCACGACATCCGTGCCGCCTTCTTGACCGGTTCCCTCGGTCAAACATCCAGTTGTTGTAAGGCTTAGGATAGAGCCGGCGATCACCAAAAGGACGCGCAGCTTCGATCCAAAAGCCCTTTCCATTAAACGTCCCATTATGGCTTCCTACCGTAGTCTGTAGAATATCCTGTCTTTTCTACACACTGGGTTAAATTCGTCAAATCGTCTTAATATTTGGCAGAGTTCATTTCGTTCTGAACCACTTGCCAAGGGTGGTTGTCCCAAGATAGGAATCTCGCCCATGCGTCTTAAATTGATTCTGGTTTTTCTTTACGCTCTGGGCGTTCACTCGGCCGATCTTGAGACAGAAATGTTCGGTTTTTCAGTTCCGATCACTCCGCCCTACTCGCCCTATTACGATCCCGGTTTTAGCGGCCCGAACTGCTTTTACAAATTCGAGTGGGGTCGCGAAAAAGTCCAAGTCCAAGTGGATGGTTCGGATCTTCGCATCTGTCGGTACGTCGAAAAAATCCCCATCGTGGTCAATGGTGAAGGCCAGTTTTCCAATCGATTTTATCGTTATCGCTATGACTGCGGGGATGGTTCAGAAGCCAGTTATGTGACTGGATGGAACGGCATCATGATTCGATTCAACTGGACGCCAGCCATCCATTCAGATTCCATTACGTGCCAATGATCAGACCGGCCCGGGTGATCGATCGAAACAATTCAAAATCAGCGCCATAGGACACCACTTCACCCTGAATGCTTTGATCGGTGAACTCCCCTTCCCAAATCATAAAGTTGTGCGCGCTATCCGCGACCTGCCGACGGGGATTGTTAAACCGCAAATGGTGACCTGGAAAAGTCATGGAGTGTATGGAACTCGAAACAAGTTCAAAGCTTTCAAAGCCCAATTGCTCTGATTCTATTCTCATAACTTCCGAATAGTGAACATCGCCTGAAACAAAAGCGGGCGTGGCACCCGACCTTCGAAGAAGGGTCTTAAAACGCGCAAAATCATCGGGGAAGTCGCCTTCGAAACTTTCAAAGTCGCCATAGGCCCCATAAAACAAGCTGCCGTTCATTAACCAGGACGGCTTGGGCTGAAGCTGCCCGGCCAACCACGTCGTCTGTTCCTGACCGAACATCGTGCCACTTGGAGATCCCGGAGAGCTTCTGAAAGTTCGCCCGTCCAGCAAAAAGAATTCCGCTCCGAAGCCAGAAAATCGTCTGGCAATACCTGGTCCGGTCTCCATAAACTGGGCATCAGGCTGAGGAAAGAAAGTTTCAAAAATCTCTTTCGATTCGGCTTTGAACGGGTAAGTTGAATTCACATTGTTGCCGCCAAAGTCGTGATCATCCCAAATAGCCAAGACCGGAGTCAGGCGAGGCAAATAGTAAAAGGCCACACGCTCGCGGGTTTGAACGTATCGCTCCCATAAGAAATCAGGCTCAACCAAAGTTACCTTTTCAGCCAGTGATCGTCGATCGGCGTACACATTGTCGCCCAAAAAGAAAATCAGATCGGGACGCGCGCGGTTCAACTCTTGCCAAATATCCGCTCGGTGCAAATGATCCATGGCACATGAAACGAAACCCAGTCGCACACGACGGGGACCCAGATCTAGGGCGGCAAAAGTGCGCTGATCTAAAAGATTGCCAGAAGGACCTTTGATGCTAAAAGTGTACTCCTGACCAAGCACAAGATCCCGGATCCACAATTGGTAAACGCAATTCTCAGAAGACGCGCGATCAGTGCGCACCATCTGAATACGAGGCTCCCAATAGCCGCCTTGGACGGAAAACTCCAAAACCTCGGAAGCCTTAGCCACAACGTTTATATAGGTGGACTCATGGTCCGTGTAACCCTGAAGAATAGAAAAACCAGGGTTGGATGCGGACGCCGGCGGAATCTGATCTAAGGCAAAACTAACGGAGGATTTGGCCATCGCCGCCGTGGCGGCCGTCCAAGCGAAAAAGTCCCGTCGACTCCATCGGGTCATAGCTTTTTTAGCCGCGCGATCTCTCGAATGGCTTCCTTCAGCTCAGACCGGGCGCTGGCCAATTGCAACTCTTGCTCACTGATCACTCTTTGTAGCTGTTGCAGGCGAATTTCAAAAGACTGCACCACTTGGGAGTGGCGCTCGACCATCTCTTTGACGGCGCTGTCTTCGACCCGTCGCTCATTCACCCGACTGACCACTTGGGCGATCTTGGCATTGACGTCGCCGAATCCAGATTGAAGAATTTCATTTTGCCGCTGAAAATGTCCCTGCACGCGCTCAAATCGCTGTTTGTTTTGAGCCGTCATCTCTTCCATTTTTGTGGTCATCGAGGCCAGCTTCGACTCAAACTCTTTGTTGCGCTTGCTTAAGTTTTCGATGTGAAGCTGAAGAAGACGCACCTCTTCGGATTTAACCGGCGCCGAGCCCGCGGCCTCTTGCCGTTCCGGCTGTGGCGCATGCCCCCTAAAAGTGGCGAGTAGTTCTTGATTGAGTTCACGGGCCATAGACAATCCCCTCTTTACCCTCTATCGTTGAATCATGGCATCTGTGAGTCAATTCGCCCAGCATCTTTTGCGTTTGGATCCACAACGTAACAACGCTCGTCTAACGCTTTACAACTACATGAAGCATTTGGTGGATCCCGAACTGCCATTTTGCCCAGCTCTTGTGCAGGAGTTCTACGCTCGGGTGCTGCAGTTTGATCAATGGCAAATCGACGCACGTACCTTAAGCGATAACGTCCGCGCGGATGTCCTGAGCTTTCTAAAATCACAAATTCAAGAAACCAACTTGGAGCCTTGGGAACACCTTCGCCACGCGGACCTACTGCAAGTGGTGCCGCTCAAGCTCTTTCAAGATCTAGAGGAACTCGTTCTCGAAGAACATCAATCTAGACGAAAGTCGGGGGATCAGCTTCGAGTTTTAAGAACCGAAGACAATCAATGCCTCCTGCTTATTTTGTCGGCAACCGGCACTATGGAAGTAAAGCTGTTTCCCCGATTGGCCTTGGTTTGGGGGGCTCGGTTGCGGTTGGTGGCTCCGACATCTCACCTTTATTACACGCATGAAATGGAACTGATGCCCCACACCCGCCAGACACTTGAAGGAAGTCTTTTGACCATTCATAGCTTTGAGGTCACGACCGACGGAGTTCAGGGGTTGGTCACTCGTGGCCCCACTCTACAGAAGTTTGAAACTTTTGTTCGGGCTCGCCTGCCCGACACGCAGGATCTGTTTCAGTGCCTCAAGAAGCTCGAATGCCACTTTATCAATCCCCAGTCCGACCCCTTTTACCAAGAGCTCGTGGGTCGACTTGAGCGGGCTAACCGAATCCTTGGAACTCATAGCCCGGATGCACTCTCAGATGCCGAGAGAGCGCTCAATCGAGGGCGAGCGGCCCTAAGAAGCATCTTTCCCAATGACAGATTGCTAACGCTTCTGGTAACCCATCTGGAATATGGAATCTCAGAGAAAAAAGCGGCCTTCGTCGACCCCCGATCGAAAGCTACTCATACCCCGCGAAGTCCGACTCAATAAATACCTCGCCGAATGTGGCGTAGCCAGCCGGCGCGGAGCCGACGAGCTGATCGCGGATGGCGAAGTCCAGGTCAATGGCAAAACGGTCTACGAATTGGGAGTTAAGGTCAAATCCGGTTTTGACCGTGTCACCCTAAGGGGCAAGCCTGTTCGCCCCGAGACCCAAAAGATCTACGTAATTTTCAACAAGCCTGAAAACGTGCTCACCACAATGGAGGACCCTGAGGGCCGCCCCACGGTCGCCGACTTTATGGAGAACCTTCCGGTCCGCGTCTTCCCTGTCGGTCGTTTGGACTGGGACACTGAGGGGCTTTTGCTTCTGACCAATGACGGCGACTTTGCGCAAAAGGTGATGCATCCCAGAGAAGAGATCGGCAAAACCTATTTGGCCAAACTCGACGGCGTTCCTGATGATAAACATCTTCAACGATTAATGACTGGGGTGACCATTCCTGGCGGACGGGTGCGCGCGTGGCATGTGGAAAGAGTCAAGATCGGTGATTCGGCCAATTACGGATGGGTCAAAATCGTGATCGGCGAGGGAAAAAATCGCCAAGTCCGGCACATGTTTAATAAGATCGGTTTTGATGTGAAGAAACTGCGTCGCGTGGCCATTGGGATGCTGACCATTGGAACCTTACAAAAAGGCGAATACGCTTTTTTGGATTCCTCGACTCTGGCCCGTATCTTTCGAAAACACCGACCACCTGAGACCACCTCCAAGTTTAAAAGAGGCCCTCGCAAGCCTCTCAAAAAGAAACGCTAAAAAAATTTTCATCTCCCCTTCATTTGCGCTTCATTCTTCTAGCGTAGGCTTGAATCACCAACGTCGCAAAACCAAGGAGGGAGGATGCTCAACCAGCTGGCCAGGCCCCGGAACCGGGGGGCCTAGGTCGGCGATATCTTCACTGGCTCGCCCTTCCCTCCATCGGCGCTACGCTTGACTGCAGTCCTTTGATGTAAGCTGACCGCAAGCCGCTAAAATCTGATCACCTTTCGTTCCTCGAATCATGGTGGGAATCTTGAACTCATCCACTGCGATCTTGAATCGATCTGTCTGTTCTTTAGAGGGCCGCGAATAGGGCGACCCAGAATACGCATTGAACGGAATCAAATTCAGCAATGCTCGCCGGTTTTGCAAAAGCTCGCCCAGTTGTCGAGCGTCTTCGTCCGTATCGTTAACACCAGCGAGGAGCAGATATTCAAAAGTCACAAAGCGCTTCTTGCCAAGCGGAATGGCGTCGATCCATGGAAGGATATCCTTAAGAGAATACCGCCGGTTCAACGGAATCAGCTGACTGCGAAGTTCGTCGCGAGTGGAATGTAGCGAAAGTGCTAAATTCACTTCGGGCATCTCGTTTTGCCAACGCTTAAGCCCAGGCAAGTAACCAGCCGTCGAAATGGTAATTTTATGTGTGGCGAGGCTTAGACCATGGTTGTCCACCATAATTTCCACAGCCGTCCTGACAGAATCGAAATTGTGAAGTGGCTCACCTTGTCCCATAAAAACGACGTTCAAAATGCGCTCATCACCAGGACGATGGGTGCGTAACCATTCTCTTGCACGTAGAAGTTGTCCAACAATTTCAGATGTATTTAGATTGCGCTTTAATCCTTGTTCTCCTGTTCGACAAAAGGAGCAAGCCATGGCACAGCCCACCTGCGACGAAAGGCACACGGTGTACTTACCCTGAAACGGGAGAAGAACCGTCTCTACGACCAAGCCATCGTGCAGTTGCACTCGAAATTTCACCGTTCGATCGGCCGACTGCAAGACTTCTGTTATTTCAGGCAGGTCAAAATTCAAGGACTGGAGAAACTTCTGAGCCTTCTGGCTCAGGCCAAATATTTCGCAGGGTTCGCGTCGGTTTTTCTTATAATGCCAGTTAAAAAGATAGCGGGGCCCATGAATTTCCAAGCCTTGCTCGGCAAACAAATCGGCCAGTTGATAGAAATTAAGGTCATAAAAATTGCCTTGGTTCACAGGACGCAACACTAGCCTGCGAAAGGCCGTCTGACAAGGGTCTCCAAGGATCTCACCCTGCTGTCGAACTTTCAGCCAGATGCGGAGTTGCTCAACATGAATACCCAGAAACGGCGCCCGTTCAGTTTTTTTACCGTCAGTCGCAAATCGTTTCGTTTTGAAATGGCCTCGAATTCGCATTTTTCCTGCCACAGGAGTGTATACCCATGCGATTGATGACCCTAATCATAACTGCAAGCCTTATGACCCCCATCTCTTCTTGGGCGCAGGAACCCGCGCCCAAAGAGAAGCGCAAGCCCGCCTCGTCGTCCAAAGTCGTGCACGCCTATCTCACCAAGATCGATCGAATTTTTAAATCCATCGCCCGCGTGGGCGGGAGCGATCCCATTGTCGGATGTTACCACTTGGGCCGCCTCGAGGGGCTTTTAGACCAGCTCTCAGTGGATCTGATTCGCAACCAACGCCAGCTCAGCACCGGTAAAGTCGGTGCGGCTGAGCTACGAAAAGAGTTGATCGAGATACAACGTAAACTCATCGACATGCTCGACGGAAGGTTTAAAAACCTTCCCTCGACTCGCGATTGCACCGGTGATCCGCTTCCGGTCCGCCCGCCGCTTGAAGTTTAATTTTTTGTCTTGTGGCTTCATGAAATTAGATTAATTTGCCGACCATCTTGCGATCGACCAAAATCGATACAATGAAAATGTCGGCTATTACCTTTTGTTTTTTTCTTCTAGGGTGTGCATCGGACCGGGTCCCTAGGCGAAAAGATCCATGTCCAACTGGCTGGTGGGCCTACGGCCACACGGGCACCATGGCAAATGGATCACCACCATCTGCCCATCCGAGCTGGAAACCCGAAGAGACGAAAAATCGTCCCTGCGGAGACTAGAATAGTTAATCAAAACACTGCACGTAAACAAATCGACCGCTTGGCTCTTGGGCTACGCCCACACCGCTGGCACGGTAGCGGTAATCCAAAAGATTGTTGCGGTGAGGAGCCGAGGACATCCACAGATTCACGATGGCTTGCGCACTGCCACCGCCCGCCGCTATGTTTTCACCGGCATAGCCGACCAAACCAAATTTGGCCGCCCGTGTGGGGAAATCGCCTTGCGTCGGACTCGTGTGAGACAAGAAACCATTTTGTGCCTGATCATCCGCGTGCGACTGAGCTAGCTGAACACAATTCTGAGTTGGAGAAAGAGGCGCTCGGCGGTAGCGAGCCCGCATTTGATTGATCAAGTTGAATACCTCGCAAGACAGACTGGTCATCCCGGCACACTGAGGATCCGGATTGGGATTCGGACCGGGTGTGGGAGTCGGAGTTGGTGTTGGATTCGGTGTTGGATTTGGCGTTGGATTCGGTGTTGGGTTGGGGGTTGGCGTCGGAGTCTGTCCCGGGTAGCGAGAGTTGATCGTCGAAGCCAACGTTCTCAGGTTCAAACGATTTCCACTGTTGAAATAGCTGGTCAGACTGGGATCTTTGACCGCCCCATCTGTTAAGAGTTGCTCGACCAAAGCGGGTGTGGAGCTGACCCCCCGCGAGCGCAGCAGTCCGACCACCAAGCCCGCAGCACCAGCCACGATCGGGGTGGCCATGGATGTTCCACTCATATTGCCGTAACTGCCGTTGTAAAGAGTTGAAAAGATGTTGGTTCCAGGCGATCCGAGTTCAACAAAACCAACGCCGTAGTTAGAAAAAGTACTGCGTCGATTGGCCGAATCAATGGATCCGATGGCCAGTGCACCACCAAGTCCCGCGGCGTAACCTGCCGGCGAGTACCAGTTCGACTGAGAAATTTGTGCGTTATCGTTGCCGGCCGCCATTACAACTGTGGCACCTCTCGATACCGCACTATTCACCGCAGACTGAAAGGCCGAGTTGGTACCCTTCGCACCAAGACTTAATGAGATTACGGCGGCGCCAGATTGGGCCGCATAATTAATACCGTTCACGATGGAAGTGGTCGAACCACTTCCCTGTCGGTCAAGGACCTTAACGGCCATGATCTTGGATCGCTGGCCCATCACTCCCGCAATACCAACGCCGTTGTTGCTAACACCGGCGGCAAGGCCCGCGCAGTGAGTTCCATGACCCATGTCATCGATGGGGTCATTGTCATTGTTGACGAAGTCTCGACCATAACTGCCATCCGAGCCTCTCCACATATTGGCCTGAAGGTCGGGATGCGTGTACAACACGCCGGTGTCGACAATCGCAATCACCACATCTTGATTGATTCCACCGGTACTTCCGTAAAATGTGTCGTAACCAGTAGCCGCCTCAATATTAGCCATGTGCCACTGGGTCGAGTAACTGGGATCGTTGGGCGTTCCAACCGCGTGGACATCTTGATCGTTGCTGATCAAGGTTACGCATTCGTCATCCACCGCCCGATTTTCTAGCTCGCTCAGTTCGGTATCATCATTGAGGGTGAACGCATAGGCTTGGACTTCGAGTTCATGGGTGCCCCGATCGGACACTTCGTTAGACAATCCCGATCGCGATTTGCTCGCGTAACAACCGTTGTCGACCATGGCCAACAAACGAGATCCTTTGCGCAGCCGCACGCCGTTCTTTCGCCCTTTGCCTTGAACGGTCGCGCCGCCAGAGCTCATGGCCGGTTGGCCCTGTTCATCGAGGACATCGAAATCAAGTTGAACCTTATCGCCACTTATATAGACAGGACCATCCAGACTCTCGCCCTTTGGAAGTTCCGCCCTATGATTTTCATTTTGGAACGGTTGGCAGGCTGCCAACGAAAACGAAACTGAAAATACGAGCGCCCTGCGCGCTGCTGTTCCCACAAAGATCCCCCTTGTTGATGCCCAAGCGAGGGATTCTTTTGCAAACTAGATGCAGGTCGAGATCGAAACGACTCGACGTAAGTCGCCCGACTTTTGTTAAGTCAGTGGTTGGTGATAAGGATTTCGACTATTTGACCAACAATTGCAAAGGCGCGTCAGTGGTCGGTTCCAAGGGGTGTGGCGTTCATCTTCTTGAGTTTTTGGAACTCGTCTTCTCCGGTAACAGCCGGTTTGGGCTTGGGCTTTTCGTAATACTTTTTAGAATAGAGCCGATACTGCTCATTGAACTCGTTCATTTTTATTCGCATGTAAGAATTGAAATCCTTAACTTGCGAATCGATTTCAGATTCAAAATTCTTGCGTCGATCTCGCTCATCCGCAAAGAATTCACGCCGCTCCACGTCCTGCGCTGAAAAGAAGTCTTGAGTTTCCTTGCGCTCGTGTTTGGTTTTAACAAAACTGTCACGCTCCACTTTCGATTTTTTCAGAAACTCATCTCGCCGCTTGGTTTCTTCTTTCTTGTAGTCGTCGCGAAGCTTCTTCACCTTGGCATTAAATGAGGCCCGATGTTTTCGTTGCATCACCTGAAAACGTTCGTACACTCGGGATGGCGGCTCCGTTCCTTGGTTCATCAGATTCAAAAACACCGCTTGTTCGTCATTGGCCTGCTGCTTTTCCTCTGGAATTTCTTTGCGCATCTCCGCAAGTTTTTCTCGGTCTTCTTTAAGACTTACTTCAGGTGCGAGAGTTTCTTCCACCTTCTGCCGGTCTTCCTTCTGCACACGACTGGTACTCGGTGATGCGCAAGCCATTAAAAAAACGGGGCCATTGAAAGCGAAAAGCAGAGGTAGAACTCGAATTTGGATTTTCATAGCAGCACTCCCGGCACAACTCTTTGATTCTAAGTTAGTCTAAAGCAGATCGCCAGTCTGGACTTCCGTCGAGTCACCCGTGCACAAGCACAACAGTTGGGTGACGTTTCACGGTCAAATCGACGTTGTCTCATTCTGAGACCGGCCTAGAGCCTCGATCTCTATGGAGATTTCAAATTCGAGTCGGTGGCAAGAGGACTGCATTTCAAATCAGGCATGAAAACACTTACGACATGCCTTTTTTTAGCGGCCTTAATAACCCCTAAAGCCCATGCCGACCTGACCGCTCAACAAGTGATCTCTTCCTACCGAAGCTTTCAAACATCCGCCCATCTGCAGAACATGCAGCTGGAGCGGCTGGGAAGCCTAATGGACCAGCTCTGGCGAGAAACAAATGCCCGAAACCAGGTCACCGCCTACACCCCAAAATCGGCGGCCAACTTAGACCGCATTGGCACCTTGCAGGCTCAGATTCGTGAGACTTCTGCGGTGTTTGAGCAATCGAATATGAAAGTAAGAATGGATGCCACCAAAGCGGACGACATCGTGAAAATGCGTCGCCAAGAGTACCTTAAGAAGGTTCAGCAACTCGCCTCCGCGGACTCGGCAATCGTTAAGAAAATGAATCTGCCAAAAGAGATCGTTCACGACGTCAACGCTCTTAAGGCCGTCCGAACGGCTCCCGAAGTATCGCGTCGTGAGTTGTGGAAGCAGTACGAAGGACGCACTTTCGGCGAGCCCATCAGTCGAGACCAGGCCAAGGCCATGCAGCAGATCAAAGGCGCAAAAAAAGCAGGCGAGGTCTCCATCGACACCTATCACCGCACGCAAAAGTTCGGCATCAAACAAGGTCAATTTATAGTGATAGAAGCCCCAAATGGCGGCATCGTTCGAGGTGAGGTAGCCGGAGTTCTCCCAGATGGGCGAGTCGCCATCGGAAGCATCTACGGCATGACCCTTACCGATGCACGAACAGGACTACCCAATGGCCGCATCGTCGACCTCAACAAGGCCGAATCCATTCGCGTTTATGCTGATTCTGCCCAGCTCTCGAAAGGCCGTCCCGACCTTGAGCTCAGCGTGCGCCTAGGCAAGCGCGATATTCTCACTGCTATTCGAGCCAATGCACTTGCGACAATCGCACAGCGACGCCCGGTCAACGGCAGCTATGCGACTCGCGACCGAGTACTCCCCTCCGTTGTCGACAAACGAGCCGGCGAAACTCTGGGCCTAACAGTCCGCGAAGGAATCGGCGCTCTTGTGGGATTCATGCAGTAGTTGTCGTTAAGACATCGGCGGCAAGGGTACATAGAGGCCTTGCAATTCCACTCCAGAGGGACACTTCATCGCCGAATTGGTAAAGCCCATAATCCATTCCTCGGTCTCAGGAATGTAGAACCAGCGAACCCGGTTCGATATAAAGGCTGGGTAATGCCAAAAACATGTTGAACCGCAGGATTGTAATATCCGTCTAATTTTCCGTTTTGGCTCAGCCAGTCGGCTGGGACGGAATATCCATCGCAGCTAAACACGACCAACCACGTCCCCTGAATTCTCTGATAAATCTCACTGGGTGGACCCGTGATCTTCCAAATAGCCCGCGCAAGTTGGCTCCACTTCCATGGATTGGGCCAGAGGTCGAATCCTTGGACGGCGCAGGTTCGCGGCCAAGCGAACCGGTGACGACACTCCGAGAGTCTCAGCCAAATTGTCGATCTCGGTCGTAAGTGACGCGGCCATGGACTCAAACGCGAAGCGAACGGCCCTCTTCATTTCGTTATCCGGAATCAATTCGTGCACTGGAGTATGGCCGCTCGCGACCATCGCTCCCATTTTGGCCAATTGGCCATTCCCAAGAGCCATTCCCATGGCGATTAAACTTCGACCACGCCCCTGGGGATCGGCCTCCCCTCGGTAGGGCACCCACTCCAAAAAAGGCTTTCGCGTGATCCGATCAAGAACTCGAAGCGTGCGATAGAGTTCGATCGCCAAAGCGTACCATTGGCCGGCCTCGTCCGTACTCTGAATCACCAACAAAAAGGCCTGATGAATTTCGCCAACATCCTTTTTGATTCCCGCAGAAAAATTGCTGTCAATGTGGGCCATCTTACTGGCACTCGCTCGCAACCAACTGGTCCGATACCGCAGAAGCAATAGACGCTCCTCGGGCTCAAGCTGATCCAGTATCGCCCTTTGAGCAAAGAGCTTCTTACTGGCAAAAAATCCATAGGGGTTCAAATTATGAGAGATCTGTTTAATATCGGCTTTCACCGGCTCCGATGCCACGAAATGGGCCCGCTTGGCAGCTTTTTCCATCGCCTGTGCCCAACCCTGCTCCTGGTCCGCCCGACAGAAATCGGTCTGGAATAGGACAAAAACAGTCGTCGTCAAAAGGGCAAATGCCCACCATTTGGATTTCATCCTGGCCTACCTTCCAATGCTCGATCGGTAGGCAAGGCCTATGCCGACGGAAACGCCCCGTCAAGCGGCGCTTTTACATTCGCGGTCCCAGACGGGCTGGCTGCGCGACAGTTCGCCGTCAATAATCTCCATGGTTTTTTTGTGATAGTTGCAGTAAGGCACATTGACTGCAGGTGGATTCGCACATTGACCCTTGTCCAGATCCGCCTGGGTGGCGACCTTGAACTCCCGAATTTTTCGAAGATTTTCCCCCACCTTGTTGCAGGATCTCTGTTTCTCCTCGGGGGTCTGGCTTCTTTGAACCTCCTCAAACGAGGCTTTTTGTTTAAGCTCGGTTCGAACAGCGTCGGTCGTTCCCTCAATCTGCTGGTCGATTTTATCGGCCCATGTATGTGACCCGGCCAGAATTAGGACGGCAAAGAATATTCGGTACATGGAGCCCCCTTCGGTTAAGATCAGGCTCTGCATGACCTAGGCCTGAAATTACCGAATGGGCGGCCTGATCAGCCCTCCAGCCTGTCGATACGTGCGACGGAGGCTCAAGGACTGATCAGCGAATCTCAAAGTGAGACTCCCGTTAATTGCAGTAAATACCCCAAGTGAGTGGAGCTCCCTGCGCACGGATAAGGGAGAGCACCCCCTCATAACTATATCCGCCACCGCCTTTTGTGGCCATTCGAGTGATGTCGACCACAACAGTTTCCTTTTCGTACTGACCAATGTAGCGTCCGATCGGAAATCCAGTGGAGTTATGATTGCTCAGAATCGGCCAAAGGCTTCGGCCTGAAGTGGATGACACCACTTTGTATTCAACTGCCGGTGCCGAGCGAGCTTGCTTCCAACTTACGGTCTCGGCTCGAGAACCATAAAAGTTCACGTCAATCATGACGCTATAATCTTCATTTCCACAGGTGATTTTTCGGAGCGGCTGATTCGGCTCAGCGCAAATTTCTTGGCCTTGAAACTCAAAACACCCAATGGCAAAGCTGCCTGGTGTCCACATCGAAGCGGCGACCGAAAATGCAATAAAATAAGCTTTCATCTTCTCTCCCCCATTGTGAAATCAATTGGGGCCATCGCTACCACGGAGGCCCCCACATGTCCACGGGACATCCTCTGCTCCAATAGGCCCAGATTTGACCCCGGGTGGCAGAACTCGGCACTAGGGGCCGCCGAAATCGAGAATACCAGAGCCGCTCCTGGCACCAGCCTTGCTCCTTGGCCTGTGGACCTTATAAAGGAGCTGAAAATGATCCGAACTTTGAACACGGCCCTATCCCTTTTCGTAGCCCTCACGACCTGCACCGCAAGTGCGCAGCCCGGCCAATCTCGCATCTGAGCTCCCAGTGAATCCCACTCTTTCGGAATGATGGTCGAACCCCATTGGCTTTTGATTGGCGGGCTCGGCGCGAAATTTGATTTCCGATTGAGTGACTCGGTTTCATTTGGCATCGGGGGAATGGGTGTTCCCGACCATTCGACCTCATCGACGGACTCCAATGGAAAAAATAAAGAGACCTATAATTTTTCGACTTACGAAGTTTATATGGGCCCCACCTTCATGTTGACCGGTGACTACGATCATCATGGAGTTTTTCTCTCCCCTGCCATCGGCTATACCGGCGCCAAAATCTCCAACTACAGTGAATTTAAATTGTCCGGGCAAATGGACTCGGCCGAACTTCGCATCACCACGGGATATCAGTGGGTCGTGCGCAATTTCCGCTTTGTCGCAGGCGCAGGCTATCGCGCCATCAACTCGACCGACGTCATAGTGCGAGATCGATCTGGAGCCGAGGTCTACCGCGAGCGCAGCTCGGTATTGAGCGGTTTCGTCATCGACGCCGGTGCCGGAATCCTTTTCTAAACAAGTGACCTAGATCTAAGTGTGACTCGCTGAATTTGCATAGCACTTCGGTTTTGGAGATACTAAACTCAATCGAAGCCAGCAAAGAAGGCCCCATTGAGTCACACTTTTACCCGCTATCAAAAATTCGTGATCGCCATTCTCGCGTTCTTGCAATTCACGGTTATTTTAGACTTCATGATTCTCTCACCGCTAGGCGCGTTCTTAATGCCGGCGCTCAAAATTACTCCCCAACAATTTGGCTTGGTGGTCTCCATTTACGCGTTCAGTGCCGGAACGTCAGGTTTTTTGGCCGCCGGATTTGCAGATCGGTTTGATCGAAAAAAAATCTTACTGTTTTTTTACGCGGGATTTATTTTGGGGACTCTCCTCTGCGGGATGGCGCCCAACTATCACGCGCTGTTATTCGGGCGCCTGGTGACGGGGCTTTTTGGTGGCGTCATTGGATCCATTACCCTGGCTATTGCCACCGACCTATTCTCTTTCGAAGTCCGCGGTCGGGTCATGGGCCTGGTTCAGTCCGCTTTTTCCGCCGCCCAAGTGATGGGATTGCCTCTTGGACTGTTTCTATCCAATCATTTCGGCTGGCATGCAGCGTTCTTGTTTATCGTGGTGGCCGCACTTGTTGTCGGCGTATTTATCATTTTGTTTCTACGCCCTATCAACGATCATCTTAAACAGAAACCTGATAAAAATCCCGTCCATCATCTTCTTACAACCATTTCAAATTTCCGGTACGTCAAAGCGTTTGGCGCAACTGCCTTGCTCGCCACGGGCGGGTTTATGATTATGCCATTTGCCAGCGCTTACACCGTCCACAACCTCGGGATCGACATCGGCAAACTCCCACTGATTTACCTTATCACTGGCTTTTTCACGATGTTCACGGGACCCCTCATCGGGCGCGCGGCGGATACGTTTGGAAAATTCAAAATTTTCTTTTTCGGTTCAACGCTTTCGGTGATTATGGTCATCATCTACACAAACCTGGGTGTCACCCCGCTTGTTGGAGTTATCGCCATCAACGTAATACTATTTGTTGGGATCTTTTCGCGAATTATCCCCTCACAAGCTATTTTGTCAGCGATTCCGGATAAAGCCAGTCGCGGCTCATTTATGTCGGTCAACTCCTCCATCCAACAAATTTCAGGCGGAGTGGCATCGTTTGTCGCCGGCCTCATCGTTGTCGAGGGGCCCAGCGGTGCGATTGAGCACTTTGATGTTGTTGGTTATGTGGTGGCGGGAGCCGCAGTCATTACACTGATTCAGATGTATTTTATTTCAAGAACAATGATTAGCGCGAGCGCCTGAGCGATCGTTGAACTTCGCGTTTGGCGTCTTTTTCTTTAATAGATTGACGTTTGTCGCCCTTCTTTTTTCCACGCCCAATCCCCAGTTCGACTTTGGCTTTGCCTTTTTTGAAATAGATTTTCAACGGGACACAAACCAAACCTTTTTCGGTCGTAGCCACCTGGATCTTTTGGATTTCGTGCGGGTGTAGCAATAGCTTTCGCAAGCGTTCCGGCTCATGATTGTTGTAGCTTGAAGCCGTGTAGATCGGGATGTGGGAGTTCTGCAAATAGGCCTCGTGCCCCCGAAAGGCGACGTAAGCATCTTTGAGCGTACACGCATTTTGCCGAAGAGACTTGACCTCACTACCCATCAAAACAAGGCCGGCCTCGAAGGTTTCAAGAATCTCGTTGTCGAAGCGGGCTTTCTTATTTTCTGATATGATTTTAATTCCGCTCATACACGACCTGACATAGCTTCACCCACTCAGAGGGTGTCAGCTCCTCCGCCCGGCACTGAGCCTTGAATCCAAGCTCTTCCCAAATTTCCGGCAAACGCTGCATGGTGGCACTATCCACCACGCCTTTAAGGTTTTTCAACAGAAACTTACGGCGGAAGGCAAATCCCGCCTTGAGCAAGGTCAAAAAGCGGGAACCTAACCCTGGATCCGCCAACCTTTCGAAGGTCAGAACGCGGCTGGCGACCTTAGGTGGGGGATAGAAGTCTTTGGGGGCCGCATCGGCGAGCTTTTTCAAGCGAAAGTGGGTCTGCGCCAGAACGGACAAAGTTCCATACTCTTTCGTCCGCGGCTTGGCCATGAGGCGTTCTGCCACTTCCTTTTGAAACATCAGAATCATGTACTTGAGATTGACCGGCCCCAAACATCTTTCCACGACTAAGTGAGTGGCTATTTGGTAGGGCAGATTGCTAACTAAAAGTGTATTCGGCCGGTCGACCCATCGGTTCCAATCCACCTTAAGCGCGTCTTCTTCCAAGACCTCAAGCCCGCGCCCCCGCCAATAATCAGCAAATTTAGAATCCAGCTCGATCAAATTTGGTTGGAGATCGGCGGCCAACAAAGCCTCGGTCAAAGCGCCCGGCCCTGGTCCAATTTCAATCAGCTGACTCGCATTTTTGCCTAGAGCTTCTTGAACGATCTTGGTGACCACATGAGTGTTGACCAAAAAATTCTGTCCGAGGCTCCTCTTAGGTTCCGCCCCAAGTTCCGCGAGACGCGCGCGCAGATCAAATTTCATATCACTCAACCCAATCCGTGGCGAGGGCCTGGGCTTTAGGTGCGAGGTCCTGCGGACTGGTTTCACCCAGCTCTAAGCGCTTCAGTCCTGCCAGCGCAATCATAGCCGCATTGTCTGTGCAATAGCGAAGAGGCGGTAGCGCCAGGAGCGCTCCGGCCTCCTTCGCCGCATCTTGGACGGCTTCCCGCAACCGAGAGTTCGCGCTCACGCCTCCCGTCACTGTCCATCTTTTGGCGCCAGTTACTTTCGCGGCTTCGATCAGTTTGTGAACTAAGACATCGACAATGGCCTCTTGAAAGCTGGCGCAGAGATCGGGCAAGGCCGCCTGAATCTCGTCAGGTGCCATACCGGCTAACTGCCGCTGGGCCGCTGTCTTCAAGCCTGAGAAACTAAAATTGAAAGAACCATCGCCCATCAATCCCCGCGGAAAATTAAACTTCACCGGACTACCCGTCTTTGAGGTCTGATCGACTCTTACGCCACCTGGAAAACCCAATCCGGCCATTTTGGCAAACTTGTCGAAGGCTTCCCCGGCTGCATCGTCCATGGTCTGCCCCAGCAATCGATAATGTGTGGGGCCTTCGACCATAAAAAGATGGGTGTGGCCACCACTCACCGCCAAACCGAGGTAGGGAAAATCAAAACCCACCGGGGGGCCATAACTTGCGTCCTTCAACAGCGGCGCTAACAAGTGGCCTTCAATATGATTCACTCCCACAAACGGAATTCCATGGACAAGACTCAGCGTCTTCGCTGACACCAGCCCCACTAAGAGCGAACCAATAAGCCCAGGCCTGGTGGTGACGGCGATCCCCGTCACTTCACTCCAAGCGACCTCGCTGTCCTTCATCATCTGATCCACGAGAACCAAAAGATTTTCTGTGTGTCGGCGACTGGCAATTTCTGGAACCACACCGCCAAACGGTCGGTGGGAATCGTCTTGATTGACCGAGACCAAGCTCTTCACCTCACCCGCACGGCTCAACAGGGCGACGGATGTG
>JBFWON010000084.1:0-19074 GCA_050250515.1 Bdellovibrionales bacterium
CTTCGAATCCCTTTGCCAAGACAAGCACCCAGGCTGCGGGTTCCGCACTTTAAGGCCTGGCTACTTCTGCATTCTACGATGAGGTGAATGTGATTGCTCTGCAGAGAAATGTGGATCACATGCAGGCCAAATTGCCTCGCCCTTTTCGAGGCGGATTTAAATGTGGCCAAAACATCACCGCAGCGCAGGTTCACAATGTCATTTTTGAGCCGCCATGTGAGATGCAAAGGTGCAGAGGACTTCACCCGCTCCCGCTTCATATGATGAACCTGGCCCGTACGATTGGGCCGTCCCGCCCCACGCCGCTTGCCACCCCAGCCGCTCACAGCTTTGAACGACAACTGCGTTGCGGTTGGGTTCTTGTGTCGAGCTTTGAGTTTACGGGCGCCCCGGATCTTTGATCTAGGGCCAGCTTTAGGTTTGTGAACAACAGCTTCACTCACGGGTCTTTTGTATGCCACAACCAACGCCGAATCAAGTTGGAAAGACACTATCAAGAAGCAAATTCAGATCGCGTGACAGACGCCGGAAGGGCCTGATTTATTGAAATATTCGAAGGCAAAAGGGCGACCGGCGGATACATGAAGATGGACCAGGCACGCGCAGAATCGACGGCTAAAAGGCCCCGCTCTACAGCCCGTGGGTCAGGCGCAGGATTTGGCCGGTGATCGAGGCACTCTGGACGCAAGACAGATAGGCCACACAGCACGAGATATCCGTATTCTCCACCAAGCGAACGCCGGGTCGGGTTTCTTGCAGATGGGCGAGGGATTTTTTGATTGAAGTCTCGCGTGGACAATGCCGAAGAATAAAATCTTCCGTCACACCTAAGCTTACGCCGTTGACCGTGACCAGATGCTCTTTCATCGCGACAGAGGTGAGATTAATATGCTCCAACAATTCATCTTGGTAGTTGCCAGGAAATTCTTTGGTCGCCAGTTGCGCCAAGCTTAAGTCTTCCAACAGGTAAACAATGCGGCCGCGCTGCCGAACCGAAAAATAGGGGATCATTGCCTGAGCCACCAAACCGGCAAAACTCAAAGAGTCCGCCCGATCCGATTTCTTGTCCCAAGACAGGGGTGAGGCATCAATCAGCACTTCCATGCGCCCCAATCTCTCGACCACTTGGCCGATGGCCTCTTTGAGGTCAGCCGCATTGCGAAGTGGAAGGTCAAAATGGGCGGCCCGCCCGTAATCGGGGTGGGCCTCCCGGGCCTCATTCACGCCCTCGGCGTATTTGCCCGCCACCGGCGTGTCGACCGCCACATAGGCAACATCGGCCCCTAGCTCGGTCAGAGTGCGCATCAGAGCCTGAATTACGCCGTTGAAGGGACCCAAAAGGAGGATTGTCTTGTCTTGTAATCGAATGGCTGAGTTTTGCATGGATTCTTTTAACCTATCGGTCAGCGATGGGCGGGTCAATTGACTGCCGGTGAGTCATGACTTAAGACCTATCAAATGCGATTTTTAGTGTTAGGCCAAGGTGCTCGAGAGCACGCCCTCGTTCGGGCGTTGAAACATTCTCCCTCCGTGACTGAAATTCACGCCTCACCTGGCAGTGATGGAATTTCGCAAGATGCTCTCTGTCACGACTTAGATTGGACTGACGCCAAAGCGGTGGAAAGCTTTGTGCGCCGCTACGCCTTTGACTGCGTGATTGTTGGCCCCGAAAAATTCCTGGTTCAAGGGGTCAGCGACCTTCTGCGGGAGCTGGGTTTGACCGTGGTCGGCCCCAGTCAGGTGGCCTCTCGTCTAGAAGGCAGCAAAGTCTTCGCTAAGAAATTTATGGAAGAAGCGGGCGTACCAACAGCTGATTACGAAGTTGTGGACTCAGTCGCATCCACTTTGAAGGCCGCGACACGTTTCGCCCCACCATATGTTTTGAAAGCCGACGGCTTGGCCGAGGGCAAAGGGGTTTTTATCTGTCCGTCACTGGGTGAACTTAAATCCTCAGCCGAAAAACTATTTGAAGAAAAAGCGCTTGGTTCAGCGGGAACAACGGCTGTCCTTGAAGAGTGTCTGAAGGGTTATGAACTCTCTTATCTCGTGCTGACCAATGGGGATGAGTACCAGTCGCTTCCTCTGGCCCAGGACCATAAGCGGCTCAAGGATGGCGGCGAAGGACCCAATACGGGCGGCATGGGCGCCGTTGGCCCGTTGCAAATCGGTCATCAACTGCAAGAACAGATCGAAGCCCAAATCGTGCAACCGGTGATTCGTCATTTAAAGGGCAGCGGTCTTCTTTACCGGGGCGTCCTGTATATCGGAATTATGGTGACGCCAGACGGCCCCAGCGTCTTGGAATTCAATGTTCGCTTCGGTGATCCCGAGGCTCAAGTTATTTTACCTCAACTCGATGGAGACTGGGGCCATGTCATGGCGAAGCTCGGCCGCGGAGAACTTGTGCCCCTGAAGTGGAACGGAATGCACGTGGCCTGTGTCGTGATGGCTTCACCTGGTTACCCAGATGCGCCCGTCAAAGGCGTGCGCATCGAAGGCGATCTTGGATCCCACACATCTTCGAGTTATTTTTTGACCGCCGGCGTGCGACGTGATGCCAACTCTGGTTGGGTCACCAACGGGGGGCGAGTTCTAAATGCAGTGGGCCTTGGCTCGACAATGAAAGAGGCCATCCAGGCAGCCTATGGTCAGGCCAAAAAAGTCAGCTGGGAAGGCGTCCAAGTCCGCAAAGACATTGGCGCCGCACAAATTTAGGAACTAAGCCGAAGCTTCGGGAGGGCGAAGTCCCTTCTTCTTAATCTTTTCCACCAGAGTGGTTCGATTCAGTTTCAAAAGGAGGGCGGCTTGATTGCGATTCCAACCCGTTTTTTCTAAAGCCCGCATGATCAACGCATTTTCATAGGCATCTACAGCCGTGTTGAAATCCATACCTGACTCAGGGATGTCTAGACCGCCCGCCTCCGTCGACGCCGCCATTCGCCGATAGCGCTCCGGCAAATCAAGAGGTTCGATCATCCCTCGCCCTTTAAGAATGGAGAGTCGCTCCACCAAATTCTCAAGCTCTCGAATGTTTCCCGGCCACTGATACTGGCAAAGAATTTCCAACGCTTCCGGAGTAATACCCTGTAAGGCGCGGCCCTGCTGGCGATTGAATTGCTCAATAAAATGATTGAGGAGTAAGGGGATATCGGTCCGCCGTTCGCGCAGCGATGGCACCCGAATCGGGATGACATTCAACCGATAGAAAAGATCCTCACGAAATCGTCCTTGCTCGACGGCAAGCTCAAGATCCGCGTTGGTGGCGGCGATGACGCGAACATTGACTTCCACCGTCTTGGTTGAACCCACAGGTTCAAAGCAACGCTCTTGTAAAACGCGAAGGAGCTTCACTTGCAGAGTGGGACTCATGTCACCAATCTCATCAAGGAACAAAGTTCCATCTTCCGCCATCTCGAATCGTCCGGTGCGATTGGCGATGGCTCCGGTGAAGGCACCCTTTACGTGACCAAAGAGTTCGCTTTCAAGCAGCTCGGCCGGGATGGCCCCACAGTTGATCGGAATAAAAGGTTCCTGTTCGCGGCGCGAATTGTAGTGCAAAGCTTTGGCAATCAACTCCTTGCCTGTTCCACTATCCCCTGTAATCAAAACCGTAGAATCCGAATCTGCCACCCGTTCGATCAAATCCATGACATGGCGAATGCCTTCACTTTGCCCCACAATATTAGAGAATCGATACTTGGAGTGAAGAGCGGTGCGCAGATGTTGATTTTCTGCCGTCAGCTTCGCATGCGACAAGGCCCGGTCGACCAAAGACAAAATCTCATCCAAGTTACAAGGTTTCGTCACGAAGTGAAAGGCGCCGTTACGAGTGGCATCGACCGCCGATTCGATTGAAGCATGCCCCGTCAAAATGATGACTTGAATTGAGGGATGGAAAACTCTCAGTTTTCTCATCAATTCGATTCCGTCCCCATCAGGTAAACGCAAATCGACGATAGCAAGATTTAAGGCTTTATCACTTTGACTGATGGTCTCGGCCTCTTTGCAGGTCGAGGCCGTAATCACCTGGTGGCCCTTCTTGTCTAGTGTTCGAAAGAGTGCGGTTCTAAGTGAAGCTTCATCGTCAACGATCAAGATTCTCTGTCCCTGCATTCGGCTCCTTCCATGGCACCGTGGGCTCTAGGCAACTGTTACTTCAATGGTACGGTTTCAGTTTTGGCGGTGTCAAATTTCGGTGTCAAAATCCCGCTGATTCTAGAGATTGATCTAGCCTTGGAAGAGAAACGATTGCCGTCGTCCCAGATCCAGTCTGGGAAAGTATTTCCAGCGATCCATCATGATCCGATATTATAGTATAGGCCGTGGTAAGTCCCATCCCGCTAAACAGTCCAGGATCTCGGGTAGTAAAGTGCGGATTAAATATTCTCGACTGCACGGTGGGCGAGATTCCCATACCATTGTCGGAAATCCGAAGCATCACCTGGTCTCCACTCGACTGCGAAGTCAGCTGAATTCGCCCCTGATACAATGATTGGCCGGACATTCGCTCAGTTAAAGAGTCGACGGCGTTTTGTAGCAAATTGCATACGGCCTGAGTCAAGGTGGTGACATTGCCTCGAATCAAAAAATCATCCGTCACCTGGACATCCAAGTGAATCCCTTTCGACCTAGACTGTAGTTCCATAAGCCGTATCGACTTTTCCACGACCTCCATTACCCGCACGGGAACAAGTTCGCCCGGATCCTGCTTGCGCGCGAAGCTTAAAAGATTTTGTATGATGTCCCGGCATCGGTGAGTCGCGGCCTCCATCGCCTTAATATCAGAATAGTGTGGATGGTCCTTGGGAAGATCCATTAGAATCAATTGCAAGAAGGAAAGCACTCCGCCCAGCGGATTGTTCAGTTCATGCGCAATGCTGCTACCAATGGTACCGAGTTCGGCCAATTTGGCGGCCTGGGAAATGCGCCGTTCAAAGCGAACTTCCTCCGTCACGGAGCGAAGCAAGACCAGGAAGGCCGACGGTTTAGAGCCGGCTCCCAGCGCATGACCCGAGACTTCAAAGTGCTCGGTCATTGGGGCGCCAGATCGGGTGGAGCGAAACAAAAAGGGCGGCTTGTGGGAGACAGAGGACTTCCACTCTTCACCAAAAAAAGCACGAAAACAGTTTTGGCCTATCAAGTTGCGAAAACTTCTTCCCTCACAAGATTTTTGAAAGGCCCGATTCAACTTTACAATCTCGAATTCGGAATTGGTGAGACACAAGGGATGAGGAATAGAGTCGAATGTCGCCTGCCACTGCCCTTTCAGTGAGCCCGCCAACTCAAGCTTATTAAGTCGAGTCAGCCCAAAAGCAATGGCCTCTGTCACTTCCACCAAAAAATCTTGCGAAGGGCGCGACAAAGTCTTGATGCTTTCACCCGAAAAATGGATCTCGCCGCGCAGATGAATATCTTGAAACGGAATCTCAATTGAAAAAATATTGGGAATCGGAACATGGGGCATCGCCGATTGCGAAGAGAATCGAATTCGGGCACTGATCCCCGGAAATAGAGGATTGAGGGATTCTTGCACGGCGGTCTCGATCTGCATGACCGAGGTCGCTCGATTGATTCCCAATAAGACGCGATGAAAGGCGTCGAGTCGCTGCCGCGTTTGATCCAAAGTTTTTTTCGAGCGCCGGAGTGTCTTTTGTCGCTTTTCAACTCTCTGTTCGAGCTCAGCCTGTTGCCGAGAGTGATGGGCCGCCTGCTCCACAATCAAACTATCCAATTGAGTCTGTTGGGCCAGTTGACCGGAGTACTCCATCGCACTTTGCAGCTTTTCGACGAGAGCAGGATCCTCTAAGGTCGAAACAAAATCGAATAAGCAACCCGAATTGGCGAGTTCTAAAATTTGATCTCTTGTATAATCTCGTTCGACCACCAGCCATTGAGCCTTAGGTACCGTGGACTGTAAGTATCGAGCCAATTCAATATTGGTTTTGGCTTCGGAGGCCATGACCACCACCGCTGGCTTGGCTTGCTCCAAAAAAGCCCGGGCCGAGTTCAGATCAGGAACGGCGGCCGCGCCAATGGCGCGAACCATCGGGGAATCCGATCCTATGACCAAAACACTCGAAGCGGACTGCATTCTTAAACTTTAGCGCTTATTGAGGCCGCGGTGGCGTCCAGGAAAATGTCCCGCATACCCTCTGCGAAGTGCGGCCAGACTTCTTTCGGGGGACAATGGTCATCCTCCTCAATACAAATGACCGGGATTCGCAAGTCATGCCACCCGTACTGGCTTAAAGATCCTGGTGTCGGATAGCCAATTTCGGGAACAACCGAATATCCGCTGGAACGCCCTAAATACTGGGCAAAGGGCATCCCGGGCTCACCTGCACAAACGACCATGGGCTTCCAAGAGTGACAGTGAATCAATAGCCTTGGGCGAACCTGCTGGATCAAGGTCACCACAGCCTTAATTTCTGGCTCACTACCCGCGCTAGGTCCGGGGTAATAACGCTCTTTCTCACACTCGGGAGACCAGGATTGAGCAGGGTAATTTCGGTTCAAATCCACGCCCCGTCCGTTGACTCGAGTCCCCCTCCTATAGCCATCCACGTTTAGGATCGGGATCAAAATCCAAGGGTGAGCGGCCAAGTTCTCAGCCTGACTCAAAAATTCTAAAGTCTTTTGGGCCAGATGCACACCGAGGGGCTCGTCCCCGTGTACCCCTCCCATCAGCAAGATAGGCGATCGGGACCCGAGGTCCTGAAGTGAGGCCGAGGCATAGAGCTCGATGGGGGTCCCCAGATCTGTACTCGCCCAAGATGGCAGATGAATCATATTCCTATTACACGACACTTGACCCAGATTGCCAATCCTTGCAATGGGACGACCCACCGCTTTAGGTTCTCATGAATGTCCAATTTCTCAGCCCTGATCTTAGCGGCCGGTAAAGGCACGCGGATGAACTCCCCTCTTCCAAAGGTCCTACATCCCGTAGCGGGGGTGCCCATGATTGCTCGCGTGGTCAAGGCGGCTAAAGAGGCTGGCGCGACCGAGGTACGGGTGGTCACCGGAGTGGGCTCCGAATTGGTGCAGTCGACGGTGGAGCCTATGGGCGCCGTCTGCCACCGGCAAGAGCGTCCTCTCGGAACGGCCGATGCGGTTCGCAGTGCGAGCGTTGAATCCCTACGGGGTGAAGTCATCGTGTTAAATGGCGATCATCCTTTGCTCGAGGCCAGCGACATTGCCACCTTTCGCGAACAATTCAGTCAATCCAAGGCTTCTGTTGCCGTCGTCACTTGTGAATTGCCAGATCCAGGCCCCTTCGGCCGCATTGTGCGCCACCAAAATACGGTTCGCGCCATCGTCGAAGCCAAGGACGCGTCTCACGAAACTCTAAAGATTCGCGAAATCAATACGGGAATTTATTTATTGCGGGCCGATGTTCTGCAAAATCTTTTGCCGAAGATTAAAAGTCATAACGCCCAAGGTGAGTATTATCTTACCGACATTGTCGCCTTGGCGGTTGAAGAGGGTTTAGTGGTAGAGGGATTTTTGGCCGACGCCCGTGTCGCCCTTGGGGTGAATACGCAAATCGAGTTGGCGAAAGCTTCGGCGGCGGCCTATCGCCGAAAGGCCGAACTCTTGATGGCCAATGGGGTGATGATGATTCAGCCTGAATCCACCTTTGTCGAAGACACGGTCACTGTGGCCGGCGGCTCTGTTTTGTATCCGCAGGTTTTCTTACGTGGAAAAACTCAAGTCGGCGCGGCTTGTGTGATCGAACCTGGCTGTGTGGTGACCAATTCAACTCTCGGCGAGCACGTGCATCTAAAAGCCGGCTGTTATTTGGACGACGCCAGAGTTTCGAACCAAGCTCAGCTCGGACCTTACGCCCATCTTCGACCGGGCACCGAAATCGGTGAGAACTGTAAGGTCGGCAATTTTGTAGAAATGAAAAAGGTAAAGTTTGGTCCCGGTGCTAAAGCCAGTCACCTCACCTACCTGGGTGATGCGGAAGTGGGGGCCAATACCAACATCGGTTGCGGCGTGATCACTTGCAACTACGCCGCTGATCACAAAAAGTATCCAACCAAAATTGGGCAAGACGTGTTTGTCGGAAGCGATTGCCAATTTGTTGCCCCAGTGACCATCGGTGATGGTGCAGTGATTGGCAGCGGTTCGACCATAACGAAGGACGTGCCAGGTGGTGCGTTGGCCGTGGCGCGCGGACGCCAGATCATCAAAGAGAACTACAATCCGGGCGCCAAGAAAAAGGAATAATTTATGTGCGGAATCGTCGGGTACCTGGGACCAAAGGATCCGAAAGATGTCATTCTAGGTGGCTTAAAGGCCCTCGAGTATCGTGGCTACGACAGCGCCGGTGTGGCGATTCTACATGACGGTAAGCTCAAACGCATACGAGCCGAAGGCAAGCTCGGAAATTTGAGCCAGAAGTTAGCCAATGAAACCTTTCACGGTCATTTGGGTATTGGCCACACCCGCTGGGCCACCCATGGTAAGCCCTCCGAGCAAAATGCCCATCCTCACTGCGTGGGCGGCGTCAGTTTGGTGCATAACGGAATTATCGAGAATTACATGGAACTCCGTGAGGAACTCGTGGCCTCCGGTGCCGTTCTCGAATCCGAAACGGATTCCGAGCTGGTCGCGCATCTCTTGGAGCGAGAAGTTCGCGGTGGTTCGGATTTGGCCGCTGCGGTGTATCGTGTGCTCCCGCGCCTCAAAGGGGCCTATGCGATCTTGGCCATTCATGAGAAAGATCCTGAAACGCTTGTGGCGTTTAAGAATGGTCCGCCCTTACTCCTTGGTATCGGGGAAGACGCCATGTATGTCGCAAGCGACGTGCAAGCGATTGTTTCCTACACGCGCAAGGTGGTTTATCTCGAAGACGGCGAAGTCGCTCGCATACATGGCCGGGACTTCGAAATTCGAAAAGCCAGTGGCGAGCGCGTCGAGCGGAAGCCCACAGTGATCGACTGGTCCTCTGAAATTGCCAGCAAAAGCGGCTTTCCCCATTTCATGCTGAAAGAAATTTTTGAGCAACCTCGTGCGATTGCCCAGGCTATGGCCCCCCACCTCACGGCTGAAAGAGCCACGGTGGAACTTAAGGATCTGGGATTTGATTTGTCCGTTCTAGCGGAAGTCGAGCGCATTTTTATCGTAGCTTGCGGAAGCTCTTATTATGCCGGGCTTGTCGGTGAATACATGCTGGAGCGTCTTGCCCGTGTTCCGGTGGAATGCGACATCGCCAGCGAATTTCGTTATCGGCATCCGGTGCTTCCGCCGAAGTCGCTATTTATTTCCATCTCCCAAAGTGGAGAAACCGCCGACACTCTGGCCGCGGTTCGCTTAGCCAAGAGCCAAGGCACAAAGGTTTTAAGTATCTGCAACGTTCGTGGGAGTTCCATTGATCGCGAAGCCGATGGCCGGCTCTACATGAATGCCGGTACAGAAGTGGGCGTCGCCTCAACCAAAGCTTTTTCCGCCACGCTCGCTTTAATGAACGTGCTTAGCCTCGCGGTGGCCAAAGCGAAGAAAAGAATAACGCCCGAGCAAGAATCCCAGTATGCCCGTCAGCTCCTTGCGGCACCCGCCCATGTGGAGTCCGTGCTCAATCTGGATAAGTTTTTTAAGCAAGCGGCAAGCCGGCTAAAATCGTTTAAGGGATTTTTGTACCTGGGCCGCGGCGTTCACTATCCCATCGCTTTGGAAGGCGCTCTTAAACTAAAGGAGCTGGCCTACATGCACGCCGAAGGTTATGCCGCCGGCGAAATGAAGCACGGACCGTTGGCTTTAATCGACGACAAAATGGCCGTGGTGACACTCGCGCCGTCGGATGATCTTTATGAGAAGACTTTGAGCAACCTCGAAGAAGCCAAGGCCCGCGGTGGACAGATTATCTCCATAGGCACTGGGACCAATGAAAGATTGAAGGCCATTTCGGAATACTATCTGGCTCTGCCTGAAGCCGACTGGTTCACTCTGCCCTTGCTTGAAACCATTCCCGTTCAACTGCTCGCCTATCATGTGGCCAACTCGCTGGGACTCGATGTCGATCAACCTCGCAATCTAGCGAAGTCCGTCACGGTCGAGTAGCCGTGGACAAAGCCTCACTCCTGCAGAATGAGATTCGTCGGTGCCGAGTCTGCGAAGAGCATTTGCCTCTGGGTCCTAAGCCCGTGGTGCAGTTTTCCGCGACCGCGGGGATTTTGATTGTGGGGCAAGCCCCTGGGACACGCGTACATAAAACGGGAATCCCTTGGAACGACCCGAGCGGCGACCGCCTGCGCGAGTGGATGGGCGTTTCGCGCGAAGAATTCTACGACACCTCCCTGTTTGCCATTGCTCCCATGGGATTTTGCTATCCAGGCAAAGGCAAGTCAGGGGATCTACCACCCAGGCCCGAGTGCGCACCCCTTTGGATGCCCAAGATTTTAAAGACGCTCCCCAAGCGGCGGCTCACACTTTTGATTGGCCAGTATTCGCAGACGTATTTCCTAGGTTCGAAGCGCCGAGACACATTGACCGAAACCGTTCGCGCATGGAAAGAGTATTGGCCCGATTTTTTGCCTCTTCCCCATCCGTCTCCACGCAACAATATTTGGCTTAAGAAGAATCCATGGTTTGAAAAGGAGCTGCTGCCACCATTAAGAAAAGCAGTGGCCCAAAGAGGACGGGGCGGCGTCTCAGTCTAAGAAGCGTTCGCGCTCGTCCGGCGTCGTACAATTCCATGCGTTCATCGCTAATCTCACACCCGTTTATAGAAAGAAAAGCTAAAGCGAGATCAAGGGCCGTCCGCTTGCTTCCGTCCACAAAAGCCTGGGATTCGGCGATAGGATAGGCATATGCGGCGGCTTTTAGAAAAACCGTTGGTTAAAGATCCTGGCCATCGAACGTGGCTTTTGGGGGACCTCACCTCGTGGCTTGAGGTGAGGCGCTCCAGCGCGATTGCGGGCCTTGCGAATGACTTGCTACGGAACCGAGATCAGTTTCTCAAGAAAGGATTTTTGAGCAGCCGAGGAAAACTGGATCGATTTGTCCCCGTATGCCCTCTGCTCCTCCTCGATTTTCTCGGCCTGAGCCCGATTCAGATAAGTCACCTCGTCAGGAAAAATGCCAAATGGAATTAGCCACTCGTATTCGAAGGCGGCGTCATCATCGTCGTCCTCCAGAGCTGCATCTAACCAATTTTGAATCAATCGCCTCCGGTCCATTTTTACCATCATCAATTTTCCCGAAATGCCCGCAAATTTCCGCGCAACCTCAATTCTTTCAGATGCGGAAAGGAAAATCGTTCGTCTGCTTTTCGACTCTCCTCTATGCTTGTCTATAAGATGCAAAAGGTCCTTACGCACATCCCTATACCCTACATCTGCCTCTAATCCGTTTTCAAATCCGTCGTGGAAACCTCGGTAGAGGGTGACAACTTGATTAGGCGCAGGGTCCAATATAGACTCTTTCCATTGAGAGTAGAAGTAAGCATCTACTTTATTGAGATGCAATTCGTTCTTCAACTTGTCCAATTTTTTGGCCGCATTAGTCCGATCGCCGATCGAAATCGAGTGCCTAAGCCCACTCAAAATTTTTCTTATCTTTTCCTTGTCTAGATCGGATCCACTGGGAGTCGACTCTGACCTCACAATTCGGATTTTAAATTCCGAATCCATGAGATCCCGCTTTCTAGATTCGATGTCTAATTCTGTCAGGGCGGGGAAGTCTTTTCTGTACATGTTGAATGGACTGCTATAATCGAACGCATCTCTAAACCATAAATTTACCTGCGACAAAATTTTGTCGAGATCGCCATTTACTAGTTTGTAAATGTGCTTAGCTATTCGATCTTGATATAACGATTGATCGACAAGGGGATTTAGGGCCCCAGCGATGAGATGTCTATCGAGATCCTGAAGGCCACGGGATCGCGATCTTGGGCCGCTTTCCTTCGCTACCGAATCCACAATAAAACTCAATAGACCGTATTTGTCTCTGTTGAAAGTCACTTCAAACAATTTTTGTTTGTTTCGACTACCTAAAGATAGAATAAAAGCGACTTGACCCGCTCCGTTAGCCCTCCTGGCAACAAGGGCAGACTCACTTTCAATACAACTGGCCTTAGCGACCTCGCCCTGGAGACCCGCCGCCATAAGAAGAAAAGGGAGGACTTTTTGTGCTATTGGGACAAGAGACATTTTCTGCTCCTATTGGAATTGAAAAAGAAACTTGCAACTGGCTCGCCTAACAAGATCAAAATCGGGGGATGTAGACCGTACATAAAGCGTCATGCAGGTGCCATTTCTCGTCAAGGCGGCAAAATGTGCGGGCTTAATCCAAAAACCGCTCGCGTTCTTCTGGCGAAGGCAAGCGACAAGTGTCCCGGCGACCAAACCAGGCATAGCGATTTTTCGCGATCAAATCGTAGACCCAGTCACGAATGGGTCGCGGTACAAGAAAAAAAATCAATCCCAATTTATAGATCCCGCCCAATAAGGCCAACGCCTTCAGTGCGGCGCTCGAGCGAGAATAGATCTCACCATTTTCGACCAATACGACAGACGGAAGCAGCTCACGAAAATGGGGCGGAAGGCTCGCCGCCGCGGCTTTGCCCTGTAGGGAGCCGAAGAGAATTTTTTTTGATCGATCGTGACGAATCAAAAAATCCACGAACCCATTGCACAAGTTGCAATGCCCATCAAAAAACAGGCGCGGAGAGCTCATTCTCGACTCCTCGCTAATATTTTTTCTGCCTTTTCAAATTTCTCCGGGGGAACATAGACCCGATCAATGCGACGGGTGTGCTCATAGCGCTGAAAAATTTCGGTCGCCTGCTCAAGCAGATAGGGAGTTGATGGTGCATCGTACTGATCCACTACGAAAATTCGCAGCGATTTATCCACATCCGAACCGCTATGATATTTACTCAAGCGAGCCTGAGAGTTGGAATGAATGACTTCAATGCCTTCGGCTTCCAGTCGTTCTTTGAGTTCCCGTGGTCGGGCTGTATCCGCATTTGTGTGAAGCTCAAAAAGCATGCGAAAAGGTCGACGCTCCACCATTCTCTTGGCCCAAGGGTTTTCCACCTTCGCCAAATGTTGAAACAGCGACCAATCTGTACATTCGATATACTCTTCGATCTTAGCCGGTACGTGGAACCGATTATCCGGCGAGGTCAAATACCGATACAAAAGTTCTTCAAAAATAATGCTCTTGTGGTGAAAGTAGACCATCAAGTGCATGTGATGGCGAGCCAACAAAAAGTCATCAAAAGTGTAAAGCGCGCGCCGATTGAGGGCTAAATGCAAATTGTCTTCGTGGATATGATAAGTCAAATTGGCCAACAACCACTCGGTCTCAATCTTGCCGTAGTTAGTCCCACAAAAATAAGCATCTCGCTCCAGATAATCCAGTCGATCCACGTCCATCTCAGATGAAACAATTTGACCCAGTATTGGGCGCAAGTTCAAACCCGAGTCGATAAAGAAATCATCTTTCGCAGGCAGGGTTTTGTCGATGAGACAGGCGATGTGATAGGGATCAATATCGGGAAAGCCGGCCCGCAAAACATCGGTCAATGACGAATCCAAAATAAATTTGAGCGTGTAGTCCTCATGATTAGCCTGACGATTTGGTACATTTTCATAGAAACGAATCTCCAAATCCTTTAAAGGAGGCATGACCTCTTCAGAAGCATGGGAAAGCGGACCATGTCCAATGTCATGCAGAAGGGCAGCCAGTCGAACAGTCTGCCTAAGCCTTCTAAGATTATCGGCTTTTCCAAACTTGTAACCCGCAAAGATAGAGTCAAAGGCCTGACCGGCTAAATGGCAAACTCCCAGCGAGTGCAGATAGCGATTGTGGGTGGCCCCAGGGAAACTGAATTCCGAAAAGCCAAGTTGCTTGATGGCCCTAAGCCTTTGATAGGCACGACAATCCAAAACTGAGACTTCGGCATCCACTAAGGGTATATTGCCGTGAATGGGGTCACGCAGATCCATATCTTATGTAGGTACTCGGCCCCCTTTCTACGGTCAATGGCTTCCCAATCTGGCACTAAATAGGCCATGTTTGAGACGATGAATAAATATTTTTGACAATTCCGTCTCATCCTTGAGCGTCTACCCTTTAGGAGACCCTGAACATGCCGAATAGAATAGAGCTGTTTGACGTGGTACGTTAATTGATTCGGAGGAATCTTTATGCAGAAGCCCAGCAATAAACCCCAGATTCTCGTCATTGATGACGATGAATCGATGCGATTCATGCTGCAATCTAAGCTTTTCCAGTCTGGCTACAATGTCACACTGGCCGCCAGTGGATCACACGCCGTCCAGATATTTCAAAGCGGTAAAGAGTTTGATCTTGTTCTCTGCGACTTAAAGATGCCTCTCAAAACCGGTATCGACGTTCTCAAATTTATGAAAGAAAACGACCTAGAAACGCCCACCATTATTGTGACCGGCTTCCCCGAGCGCGATAAGATTATCGCCGCCGCCCAAATGGGAGTGCAAGACGTGCTGGTTAAACCCGTACGTCACCAGGAATTGATGAAGATGATTCGCTTCAAACTGGGCATGGACGACAATGGCGAAGCCCAACAAGCGGCCTAAGATATCCATCTTACACGAGGAAATTCCGCCCCATGTGGCCGAGCTGATGCAGCTCACACGACTGGCGGAGCTCGGTCGACTTTCGGCCTCTGTGGCTCATGAGATCAACAATCCGTTGATGGTCGCACAGGGTTTTGCCGAAAACATGGAACTCCTGTTAGACAGTGAGGAATTTACGCCGCAGGAGCTGCGCGTTCAGGCCCTTGAAATTATTAAGGCCTGTCAGCGCATCAGCCGCATCATTAATAAAATGAATCGGATGTCGCGCAATCAAAAGCTTCGATTGCATATAGTGGATGTGGCTGAAGTCGCTTTGAACGCGGTGGACTTTCTCAAGACTCAGTTTTCTGACTACCAGGTTGAGTTGGACTTTCAATTCGATCGACCACTGCCGATCAAATGCGACGCGGTTCAAGTCGAGCAGATCGTTCTTAATATTCTGACCAACGCTTTGCACGCCATGGAAGAAAATGAAGGGCCACGAAAAATTCGGGTCACTTTTTCGGAGCTGCCAGACTGGCATCAGATACGCATCTGGAACAATGGACCTCCCATTCCCGAAAGCATTCGGGACAATCTTATGATGCCGTTTTTCACGACTAAACAAGAAGGCAAAGGCACGGGTCTAGGACTATCCGTATCAAAGGCCATTATGCAAGTTCATGAGGGCGACCTGACCTATTCAAGCGATGCGGGTGGTACCGAGTTTGTTCTCTCTTTTCCTAAACCGCTGAACAATCCCTGGCAGCAAAGCACCCGCACGAGCTCACATCCAGTAGTCATTATTGATCGACAGCCCAACTATCGGCGAACGCTGGCGGAAAAATTTAAGTTGCTCGGTTTTCAGGTCGTGAGCTGTTCGGACTACGAAGAAGGCCAACGAGTCATGCAAGACTTGGAACATGTCACGGGTGTGTTTCTCGACATTATTCCAGGACTGCCAGAGGGTCTACAGATGGTTAGCTCTCTTCGTAAGCAATTGGGCCCCCAAGGGCTCATCTTCACCATGTCGAATTATCCGTCCGCCCGAGATCTAAAAGGTGAATTAAAAGGCGCCGGCGCCACAGAGTGTTTTGAGAAGCCGATTCACGCGGATAACTTTACCTTCATTTTAAAGCTACTTGATGAGTCCGCAGCCGCGGGACTCGCCGCATCGGAAAAAGAAAAGCTGGCCGCTTAGTATCGAGACTTTTTTCACCGATGAGATCGCGCTACTCTTTCGGGAATGAAGCAATATTTAGATTTAATCCAACATGTCCTCGATAACGGTGTGAGTAAAGAAGATCGCACCGGCACCGGAACTTTATCTACCTTCGGCTATCAAATGCGTTTTGATTTGCAGCAGGGATTTCCTCTGGTTACGACCAAAAAATTACACCTAAGATCGATAATTCATGAGTTGCTGTGGTTTTTAAAAGGCGACACCAACGTTAAGTATCTGCAGCAAAATAAGGTCAGCATTTGGAATGAATGGGCTGACGACAACGGAGATTTGGGCCGGGTGTATGGGGCTCAGTGGCGCCACTGGCGGAAACCTGGCGGTGGCGAGGTCGATCAAATCCAAAACGTCGTTTCAGCCTTGAAACAAAATCCCGATTCCCGCAGACATTTGGTGGTGGCATTCAATCCTGGGGAATTGGACCAAATGGCGCTTCCGCCTTGCCATGCTTTTTTTCAGTTTTACGTCGCTAAGGGCCGGTTGTCTTGCCAACTTTATCAGCGGAGCGCGGACATTTTTTTGGGCGTACCATTTAATATTGCGAGCTACGCACTTTTGACGATGATGATGGCGCAAGTGTGTGGATATCAAACGGGAGATTTTGTTCATACCCTCGGCGATGCTCACTTGTACCGCAATCACTTAGATCAAGCTCGATTGCAACTGTCTCGTGAACCGCGCCCCCTGCCGGTTATGAATTTGAATCCGGATGTGAAGGACATTTTTAATTTCACGTTCGAAGATTGTGTTCTGGAAGGTTACGATCCTCACCCCGCCATCAAAGCAGAGGTGGCCGTATGATTTTATCACATATTGTGGCCGCCTCCGAAAATAATGTGATTGGCACTAACAACACCCTCCCCTGGAATATTCCCGAGGACATGAAGTTCTTTCGTGAGAAGACCAAGGGCAAGGCGTTGATTATGGGCCGCAAGACTTTTGAGTCCGTCGGCCACCCGTTACCCAATCGGCTGAATGTGGTAGTGACCCGGCAAAAAGATTTCAAAGTGGACGCCCCTAATGTGGTGATCAAGCCCGACCTTGCGTCAGCCATTGAGCATTGTCGGGGATTGACCTCAAAATATGGCGAAGAAATTTTCATTATTGGAGGCGGAGAGATCTTTAAAGAGTCTTTGCAAATGGTCGACGTGATTTATTTGACTCGGATTCACCAGGAATTTGCCGGAGATATTTTGTACCCTGAGATACCAAAAAAAGAGTTCGAAGTCGTTGAAAGGCGCGAAAGAAACGATCCTGTGCCTTTTACCTTTATGACCTATATGCGCCGTCGAACGTAACTAGCTTCCAGATTCGTCGGCTTTAAGCGCATTTTCTAAATCCTGGCTCTTAGCCAACATGGCTTGAAGGTCGGCTTCCGTTCTGGGCTCGAAGAAGGACGATAGAGCGATGGGCTCCAAGGTGAGGTCTTTCGTTGTTGTTTCAAGGGCAGTGGCCCATCCACCTAAAGAGGCTGTCGCGATCAGGGCGGTTAGAAATTTTCGGTTCATGGGGGGATCTCCTTATAGACAAAGTGAGTGAGCAAGATCAGGACCCGCCCGCGAACAAGATGTCTGCGGTTTCGGTGTGTAGGGATTTTGCAGATGAAGTGAAATTCCAGCCTTTTCTCAATATGATATATCTGCCATGCTAGTGTCAAAATGCCTTACATAGCCCTTATCCTCTTGGCAGCTGTCGTACTTTCACCCGCTTTGAGTGGTGGAATTCTCTACTGGGACGACGTCGTCAACATCACCAACAACACGCCTTTGCTTTCGCAAAATTGGTGGGCCATTTGGTCTGAGTCTTACTACGGCCTTTACATTCCGGTGACCTACACGGTGTGGTCCTTTGTCTACTCGATTTGGTCCGACCCCATGGCGTTTCACATCCTAAATGTCGTCCTCCACGGACTTTGCGCAGGCGTGCTCTATGCCCTGACTCGCACCGTGTGGCCCGATTCGAAGCGGGTAGTCGCTTGGGTGGCGGCGCTGGCCTTTCTTTTACATCCTTTGCAAGTCGAGCCCGTGGCGTGGATCTCGGGTGGGCGGGATTTGCTCTCAGCCTTCTTTGGTTTGACGGCCATTTTGATTCTCGCCAGGTCCAACGCCACTCGAGATCTACTTATCGCCACAGTGGTGTTCTCCCTTGGACTATTATGCAAAGCACTGATTGCGCCCCTACCCTTTGCACTGTTGGTGTTTCAACGGTTTCGTTTGGGCCTGACTAAGAAAAAGTGGATTTTTATCATCATATGGGAGAACGCGGCCTTCGCCGCCCTGGTGATCAATCAAAAAGTGCAGTTCGCCAACACGGAAGTGATGCTCAAACGACTTCCTCTGCCCGAGCGCATTTTAACAGCGCTTGATACCGCGGGTTTTTATTTGCGAAAGTTGGTTTGGCCTTGGCCCCAGATGGCCGATTATGGCCGAATTCCCGAAGTGGTTATCAATGAAGGCTTGTTTTGGGGGTCGCTTATCCCCCTTGGAATTTTCGCGGCCGTGATCGCGCACGGAATTTGGCGCAAAAAATGGCCCGAACTTGAGGGCTGGGCCTTTGCGGCGATTGCGGTCAGCCCTGTTTTGGGAATCGTCCATTTCATGGCCCAGTCGCAGTCGACCACTGCCGATCGCTACATGTACGTGCCGTTGGCTGGTGTCGCACTGGCGCTTGGACATTTTGCCGGGAGAAGTCGGATAGCCCTCTTTGCGATCTGCCCTGTTCTACTCGCATGGGCGATCGCCGATTTTAATCGAGCTGCCGTTTGGAAGGACAATCTCTCTTTCTTCTCTGACATGATTGAGAAGAATCCCCAGAGTTTTCCAGGGCACACCACCATAGGAGTGGTATTTTTTCAAAAAGGGCAACCGGACAAGGCGATTGAGCACTTCAAAATCGCCCACGCCATTCGTCCAGATATGGTCAGCCCTGTTTCAAATCTGGCAGCCATGTATTGGGAAACCCGACAACTGGATAAAATTTTTCACGAGATCGAGCCCTTTTTGCGAAGTCGAGAATTTATCGAAAAAAATCGAAACCAAAAAGGCTCGCTATCTCGGATGGCGCGAGTTCTGGGACGGGCCTACTATTATGCAGACCGCAAACACGAAGCCCATCGTACACTTTGCTTTGCTAAACAGCTGGATGACACCATACCCGAGGGTGGAATGGAACTCATGTCCATCGAAGCGACACTAGGGCTCAAGTGTGGAGAAAAGATCGAGACACTCTAGGACCAAAGTCGAGCGTCTAACCTGACAAAAAGTAAGCCACTATTAGAAA
>JBFWON010000085.1:0-18888 GCA_050250515.1 Bdellovibrionales bacterium
AGCTATCGAAGTTAGAACAACGTCTAAATTTTAGACCTCGAAAGGTCCTGGGTTACAGGACCCCCTTCGAAGTTTACTTTAAGACAAAAGTTGCACTGGCAATTTGAATACGGCTCCGAACCTAGAAGAGGCGGTCGAGGCTCTTGTTGAATCCGAGAATGGCGGCGTTGATCACCTGGATTTGTCCGTCCACCACTTGCAGATCGGTCTGCGCGTTCTGAAAATTCAGCTCGTGGCGTTCAAACTCCTGCACAGGCACAATTCCCTTTTCAAACAATTCTTTAGCGCGCTCATAGCGGCCGCGCAGGTTGGTCTCGGTCAGGATCGCCCCTTGCCGATGCTGCTCAAGACTTTGCTTTCTAAACTCCAGTGACTCTTTCATCTTCTGCGCGATCTCGCGCCGCATATCCAAATTCTCATCACCGTTTTGAATTAAGCCCAGGCGCGCTGTCTCGGCGGACAAACGAACCATCTGGGTTTGCGATTCAGCTTCGGCCAACTTAGTCTCACTTAGGTGAAACTTGTACTCACGGTCGGCAAACTCCTCCTCGGTCAAGCGACCCTCATTTTTCAATTTCAGAGCCCGTTCATAAGAGCGCCGGTGAAACTCAAGATCTCTCTTACGAGAGTCAACGTTGCCAACCGCTCCATGCCAATTCACCAGCTGCATGAATTGACTCACTTCCTGTCCCAAAGATTCAAACGTGATGTTCTTCTGCAGGTGAGCATAGGCCGGATCAAATGGTAGATAGGTCTTGCGACCGGCCGAAGCCGATATTCCCGTTAACAAAACGGTCAAAATTAGTAGTTTCATTTAGCCCCCTCCCCCGAGTGAGCGATTTGTACTTTTACCGAGCAGAATGAAAAGCGTCCAATAGTAAGGATTGATGGTCAAGATTAGAAAAGTTTAATCTTCATTGGTGCCAACTTGAAAACAAGATCTTCGTCTCGATTCTCGTGGGCGAATCGAACAGCGATCGAAAATGCTCTTTCGGGAATAGCCGAAGCTGTTTGCAAGTTCATGACCAGTTGATGAATCAATTCTCTGTCTTGCCGTTTGAATCCAAGAGCCATCCATGCGGTAACGCCAAAAGCATAGGCCTCATCGCGCAAGTTTTCGCCATGATAAAACTGGACCTGCTCCCAGGTCGCTTTTGGGGATTCCCCGGCCCGCAGAAAAAGCACTCGGTGGGAGTCCGCATAGGCCATTACATACTTCGGATTGTTCAATGTGGTATCGAGGACATCAAAATTCTCCACATTGATGAGCAGACCATCAAAATCAAACTGCTGATTCAAGCGCACAAAATCGTCCACGTTTCGAATCGCTTGGAAATAACGGCGCGTAACGGATGAATCACTGAAGTAGGAATCTCCCGCCACTTTTATTTCAGGAAGATGAAATTCCAAATAGCCACCATCATAGGAGTCGCAAAACAACTTTCCGCGAAACCCCTTCTCTTTAAGAAATTCGACGGCGCCAATGGGATAAGAAGCCCACTCCTCGCCCCAACCAAAAGAAGACAAACTCCCCACCCAACGATGATAGTAGCCAAGCACCAAAGCGACACTCAATCCGGCAGTCACCACGCGCAGACTCAGGTTTGTCCACCTAGGATTGAGGCTCATCTTGGTAAGTCTCCACCCCTTCCATTCACTCAACAATGGAGCCGAAAAGAAAAACACCAGTGGCATGTTCCGAATCGCGAGTGAACTGAGGAAACAGCCCAACAAGGCCAAAAGAGCTCGACCGAAATTTCGTCCTGTCGCCAACATCCAGACCGAGGTGACTGCCACCGCCACGACAAAAATCCAAAAAAAAGAGGTAGGGAAAGCTGGTGGCCAAAGGGACGGAGAAAAAAGTTCCTGATTAAGATCAGCCAGTTCGCGCGAAAACCGAGCATACAAAAATACAGTCTTCCACACACCGTAGCCAAAGGGAGTGATCAAAGTCGAAAGACTGAGAACCAGTCCGGTCCACCACGGGCGTTGAGACCTCCATCCGGACCGTTCCAAAAGCAACAAGGTCGCGATCAAAGGCCCAAAAACAAAGTAGCCGTGTACATTACTCCAAACCACTTGAATCAGTGCCATGATCCATAAATTCTGGGAGTTCAACGGCCCTCGCCAGGCGCGATCGACCATCAAAAGTATCAGGAGATAAGAGAAGACCTCTGGCCGTTCTTCGAAACGCAGCTGCATGCAGATCACAAACAGTAAAAAGAGCCAACCTCCCCAGCTGGCTTGATCCCACTGAGTGATTCTTTTCCACAGCCAAGCGATGCCAAGCCAGGCAGCCAAAAACAGTAAGAAGACGGCGAAGTGTCCCCCTATCCAGTAAAGACCATAAAGCACTGACTGAAATAGCCAGTATCCGTTGGCTGGTATGGGTTGGCTAAGTAAGACGTCGGGAGAGGGAACCAATGATCCCGTCGTCCAAATCGAGCGACCCCAGACAAGGTGATACCAAACGTCAGGGCCATGCCAGCGATGCACAAGAAACAGTATGAGGAGCAACCAAACCATTTGCTTTCATGGTCCGGGGGATGTGATCTTCTGGCAAGCGCATTGTTGTCACAATGTGTCTAAACGAAGAATTTTGAAATCTCGTGAGGCACATGGGTTGCTACTTACCGGACTCATATGCTCATCCTTCGTTTAATCTACACCCTACCTTTTATTTTTTTGACCAGGTTCGCTTTTGGGACAGAGTCCGGGCTTGATGTGGACGAGGGGCCCCCGATTTCCTCCTGCGAAATCGCACTGGAGGCCAGACCATTACGCGAAGCCATCGTCGAGTTGGTCAAATTGCCGGTGGAATCTCAAGTGATTGTCCGTACAAAGATAAAGACATCTGAACCAGAAGAGTTGGTCGTCAAGAGATTGAACGACATCCAAACCCGATTTTCAATTCGAGTTCAACTCAAGCAAATTGAGACAACAGACTCGTATTACATTGCTGACGCCGTCCTTCGCGGTGTCAGGAGCAACGTCACGCAATTCTTAATGGAACTGTTGCGATCTAAGAAAAGCCAAATTGTGGTGGAGAGTATTGAACACACAGCCCAGCAATTCGATTCCACGTCCTACGTACCGGTTTCAAATTGGTACTCAAATTCAGACTTGCGCAGAAAGTTCTTTAGAATTCTACCATCGAAGCCCCAAGGTCCTTTGATTGTTCTGACCTACCACAATACCCCCCGCTTTGTGGTTTACGACCTACGGTACTTTCGTGAATCGACGTCGGATGAGTTGTTTAACGAACTGAATAGTCTTTTTCCAGAAGGCGCACTTTCCCCACAAGTCAAAGACTGGCTAAAGGATTGCCATCTTCGTGCGAAACTTCCGAGCCGCTTCAGCGAAAGCCTGGATGCTAAAACTGGACCCCAAATCTTCGGGCATCTACTGAGCGAGAAAAAATGCCTCGTTCTTCTCGAGCGAGGCAATGAACATGCCCTGGTGTTGAGCCCTCTTTAAAAGAGGGCCGAGAGCAATTTCTCGCAAGCGTTTACAACGGGGGCGATGAATTGACTCAGAGGAATCGTAATCCACTGATCCCACCACTTCACAAAATCCTTCACAAAGAAGAAGAACGGAATGTAAGTCGGATAAGTCAGCCACGTGTAAAGTAACGAGTATTTCACTTTACCCCAAGTCGTGGCCATGGGCCGAACGCCCATGTTCATCATCAATCTGTCTGTCCAGTAATGAATGATTGACGTCAGGCCCGCCGTCCAAAAGAAGAAGAGATAGGCCGGCCAAGCAAACTTCACCTGCCAAATGTTGTACTGAACCACGTAGCCGATAGTCATTGACGTCCACATCATTCGAAAACTCGAGAACAAGGTGGTTTTTCCGTCCTGCCACCATGGGATATTTCTCCTCGCCCAGTAATCTAGACCGGGGCGATAGGCCGTGGCGTCCATCGGAGACTCCAATCCCCGAAGAGCCACGGTCACAGAGCGCTTCACTTTATTCTTAAAGCGATCGGCCCAACTGAGTTTGGCCCCATCTTCGGCAACCTTTGGTTGAAGAATCGACCACTGCCGTACCTTTTGGAAAAATCCAGGTTGCTCCGGAGAAATGAGATCTACAGACGAGGAGTTGCTGACCGTCTTCTCCACATATTTGGTTAAGAAGGTGTCCGCATACTGATGTGTGACGAAACGAATCCTGTCGATTTCATCGAGGTAATGAAGGTACTCCTTCCAACCCTCGTTGTTCTCCAAGTTAAGATCAATTTCTTTTTGAGCTGCCTCGAGAGATTCCCGAACCAACTGACTTTCCTGTTCGGGATAGGCCGAAAGACCCACTTGCTCGGCCATCGACTTTCGGTAGGCCTCGCGATAGGTGGCAATGGATTCCGGATGGTCTAGAAGGTATTGCTCGCCCTGAGTCAGAGGACGTTCCTTTTTCACTTTCGCCAAATTGGAATCGCCACTTTCCAAAGCCCTCTCAACGATCGGATCAATTTCGTTAAGTCCCGTGGACTGTTCTAAAACGGCCTTTAATCCCTCACGGTGGGCGTGTTCGCGCTGGGCTCGATCTAAAATGTCAGGACTTTCAGGTCTCCACGCCCGAGCCCGCTCTTTTCTCTCGTCATCCAACACTTTCTTCTTAACAACTTCAAGAGCGACAATCTCTCGGTCCAGTTGATCGTAGCCGATAACGCCAGGTTCGGCCTCAATCAACTTCTCTGCTTCTTTTCGAGCCTCAGGTAAGTACTTCTCAAGACTTTTCTCGCTGGGCTGAACAAACTCGGGCCTGTCCTGCAACATTGAAAGCAGAGATTGCCTAAAGAGGCGTCCTGCAATCAAAGTGGCCTCAGGCTTAGTCTTTGCCGATTCGATAAGGTCCAAATATTTAATACCCGTACCAACGACGCCGTCCTCGTACGACAGAACAGTCAAAGTTTGACGAACCTGGTATGCCTCTCTGGCTGAGGCTCCTATTCGCCAGGGGCGTTTAATGGCATTAGTGACGAAGCTAAACTTCTGCTTCAGGTCCTGCAGAATCTGAATGGTGTCTTTAAGTCTTTCATTATCTGGCTCTTGGGCTGCCAAATCCATCGCGGCACCTAAAGCTCTCTTTAGCGAATGACCGACCAATCCCCACCTGGCGTTTTCGAGAATAAAGGATTCGTTGTCATAGGTTTTTTCCAGCTGCAGGATGATAGATCGTTTATAAACTTCCGCGTTCTTTATAAAGCGTTCATTTTCAACGTGGTTTTCGGGATACTGTGCCGCCAGCTTCATCAACTCATCGAGTTTGGAGCTCACCTTTCTTTCCAACTCTTTTTGGTCTTGGAAAACCGCCTTTTCCTCATCCGTCAAAAACTGGCTCTCATCGACTCGCTTAAAGTCTTTGCTTCCGTATAGTTTCGCCCGGTCCACCTTATAACCCATCATATGGGCAACCATACGAATCAGAGAGGGGCCACCAAATAAGAATTCTTTATTGGTGGGAAGACCGCGTTCAACAAGCATCAGCTCAAGTCGAGTCTCCAGTCGTTTTTCATACTCCTTCTTGAACTTAGGGTCGTGAATATCCTTGCCCTCGCTACGCATTTGTTTCTCGACCTCAGGCTGAACGATCTCGAGGAGAACAAGCCGCTGCGACGAAGAGTAAGAGTACGCACCTGAAACAAAGTAGCCCGTCAGATTTCGCATCAATTCCGAAGTCACATTGTTGTTGGTCGTGGGATCATTACCAGAAAAGTCGTGAATGGCCTTGGCCTCAGCCTCTGGACTAATAAAGCTTCCCACCCATGGAAAGAAAATCGGGCTCACGAACAAAAGCTGGAGGCCTACACTCAGAGTGTCGATTCCACCGAGAATCACGACACCCAGAAAAAATGTTTGCCAGTTCGCCCCGATCATCTCGTTGGCTTTGCGACTGTACAAAAAAGTCTTTTGCAAAAACCAGCGCAGCCATCCGTGCGGGGAATAACCTTGTCGGCCGAAGTACTTATCGGCACCATACTCCATAATGAATCCAAGCCCGACCCCAAACCCGGAAGAAAGTGTAGCCAAGCTGTGCGAGAATACGTCTACAATCTCCTTGGCTTCTCGTTTGGTTTTGAACCAAACTCCCGTTCGATCTTTCGCCGGCTTACCTTCTTTGGCCGCAACGAGATCTTCTTTGGATTCAATATACGCCCGGCGCTCCAGCATTCTCTTGCGTAATCCCGTATACTGGGCAATCCAGCCAATCACCCCGGCGGTGGACGTGACGGATCCCACAATCATCAGTCGCTGAAGTACGTCTGCACTCAGTAGGTCAAAAGCGTGAGCCTTGGGCAGAAGATCTAAGTTCCACGAAGCGCGGCCACCACGGACCGGGAACAGCCCAGCCTCAGGATTGTCTAAGTTAGCTCCAGTGACAAAAAGACCGAAGCCCGCCGTACTGCCACGTGGTGGATATACGAACGGGAGCTCCATGCTCTTGTTCGAAGTTCTCAACCATTTGGCGCGCAATTCACGAATGGCCTTGATATCGCTCTTAAGGGCCATCAAGGTCGTTATGATGACGTTGTTGTGAAGCAGTTGCCGCAGCTGACTCAATTGAGTCAGGTCAAGCGTCGTGTGCTCACCGGTCTCTGTTCGAAAAGCGAATGTCGTGTTGGGACCGACTGCCAATCGATGGATCTTACCCGTCCAGCCTTTTCCCGGCGTAGGGATAAAGAAAATCGGGACGGGCCGCATATCTGAATTTTTTCGAAGCTCAAGATAGAGGTATCGCTTGTCTAAAAAGAAAAGCCCTTCTCCCGCGTACTCGTCGCCCAAAGTTTTTTTAGAGAATAGTTCAGGATCCGTGGACTGGAAGATAAGAAAGTTCTCAAACTCAAAAAGGGGCGCCAAAGGCTGATCAATAACAAGCGATTGCGTGCTCCCTGGAACTTGAATTTCAATTCCGCCACGAGTCGTTCGAAAGGCTGTGCTACCCGAGTCGGTATTGGTAAAGCCACGTTGGTAGGACTGCGATCGCATAAAGAAAGGATCTTGATCGAGCAGCGGGTCTTGTGCATCAAAGGGCCCCCACTTCGGAGCTTGCCAAGGACCTTCCGCAAATTTTTTGAACATGGGGTCTTGCGCTTGTAAACCAGGCAAGTTGAAGTCAGGTTGAAAATTCGCGATCGCTTCTAACCGCTCAAGTCGATTTTTATCTTGCGCGACAAGGGGCGCTGGTGAAATGAGCAGCAAGCTCAAACTGACGGCAAAACTGATTCCTCTTCGGAACGAGCGCTTGGACATCGGATCCCCTTCTTTGGATGGTTCTAAATCACGGATGTTGATTTCTTGAAAGGGCGTTATAACACATGGCATATAGATCGTAAACATCTGAAATTAGGAACAAAATTCATGACCAAGCACAAATTATAGGTCACTCCAAAAGGCGATTATGGGAGCCATAAAGGCGGACCCAACAGATCAGGCGAAAGTAATAGGCAAAGTCAGCTTGAGACCGTGATTTTTGGGCCTAAAGTTGATCCCCTTCAAAGACTCGGCAATTTCCTTCAAGGCAGACCGATCGCTCTTCGAGAGTGTGTCGATCAGCGGGGTCACCTTTTGGACGCGCCCATTTGTACCAATATTCAAGCGAAACGACACAAAGGCGGAATTTCGCACGCGGACGCGTAGGCCCCCCAGAACTCGATCGAGCTCTCGCCCGACTTCCTTGGCGGAATGAGGTCCGATCCAAAAGGGCCGAGGTTGCACAAACCAACCATTGATCACCAAGCGCCCATAACGAGGATCGTGGGTGCCTCGAACCGGGCTCACAGAATGGGGGAGACCGGGGTTAAAAATGGTCAGCTGATTGAAGTGGGGAGGAATTTTTTTGCGCAAACTGGGGATACGGGTCTCCCCTCCCTTAAAATTTCGGCCGTAATGCCGGGTCAACGAATAGACAAACGCCAAGGGGCCATGAGGCAGATCTTGATGCTGATTCTGCCGACAGCCCTCAACGTACAGACTCAGCCAGGGTGGTGAGACATCGTGACAGCCTAGGTTTTCACGCCCCCACATTACCAAATGCCGATGAAAAGATTCATAAAGCCGCGCGGGGAAATAGTGATAAGAGGGTGTTCTTAAAAGAGTGTATTCGTCCGGGACATGCCAATAGTCCCACTGAAAACGATCGGCCTTGGCCTGTAAGGGATCCGCGAAGCGCTGATCAAAAACAGATCTTAGTCGACCGGCCTGTCTAAAGAATCGAGGGATTTGCAGGACCTGCATTTATTCAGCTGACCATTTCAAATTGTGGCGAATCATCATTTGGCTAAAGTCTTCAATCCAAAAGCTTTCTGCATTGAGGGCGGGGACCAGCTGCAAATCATGTCCACCCAACTGCAAAAACTGTTCACGCAATCGAATTTTAACTTCTTCCAGGGTCTCGAGGCAATCGGCCACAAACGACGGACAGCTGACTAAAAGGCGCTTGACCCCATCTTCTGCCAAACGGGGAAGTACCAAATCGGTGTAAGGCTCGATCCAGGGTCTTCGGCCCAAACGAGACTGAAAGGAGACCGTAATATTCTCTGCCGATAGGTTCAGCGCCCGCATCAACGAGCGCGCGGTCGACATACTTTGCGCACGGTAACACCATCGATTCTTGTTGGAAACCTTCTCGCAACAACCTGGCTTTGCATAGCAGCGATTGGGATGAATCTTCGTCACGTGGTGTCTCGGCAGACCGTGAAAGCTTAAGAGATAGTGATCGGGTCGAAATTCATCGGCCCAATGCCGAATTTGTCGGGCCTGACTCTGAATAAACTCAGGTTCTCCAAAAAAGTCTTTTAGTATTAAAAGCTCCGTCGACTTCGCTCGGGTCGCGAGCGCGCGCTTGACTTCTTGAATCGTGGATTCCGTCGACGACAAGGCGTATTGCGGATAAAGCGGAACCAGATAGAGTTTATCGACATACCAATTGTGAAGAGTGTCGACGATGGAAGGCGAACCATACCGCATGGCCCAGCGGACTTCGAATCGTGCTGATAATTCCCGCTCAATGCCCTTGGCAAAATTCTCGGTAAATATCCTTAGTGGAGATCCTCCCTCGGTCCAAATTTGCTTGTAAGCCTCAGCCACTCGATTTTTTCGAGCCGGAATAATCAATCCTCGGACCAAGAGCTGCCGCAGCGGCCATGGCAGATCGATCACATAGGGATCCAAGAGAAAAGGAGTCAAATATTTGACCACGCCCTGAGGAGTTGCCTCATCAGGCGTCCCTAAATTCACCAAGAGAAGACCCGGCTTAATTCCCATAATCACCCGCAATACGTTCTGCTAAGCGCTCGGAGGCGCCAAGAATACGACTGAGTCCAAGTTGTCCGAGATAGTTTCCATGTAAATAAAATGGTGGTTTGACTGATAGGTTTTTCAACTCCCTTTCCCACTCAACTGTGTAATGAGGAAGGGCTTTGGACCATCTCGAGATATGTGTCGCCAGTGGTTGGCCGTCATAGCCATAAAGTCGGTGTCGATCGTGTCGAATCATTTCTAAAACCTCATGATCGGACCATGTCACGGCATTTAATTCGAATGCGCCGCCGAGAATCCAACTTTCAGATCGAACCTCAGAGCGATTTTCAAAGATGGCATCATTAAACAACACGCCGAGAGAGCGAAAGCCTTGTGACTTGGGAAACAAGCAGCCAAAACCCTGCAGGTCTCGAGAATCCGGCTTGAAAAAGGCAGTGACACGAATCAGGGGTAAGGGTTCACACCGCTTGAGCACCCGGCTGACCTCTGGTAATGCCGAAGCCAACAAGTCCCCTGCACTCCAGGCCGCCGTCGAGATGACTAAAGGTCCCGGAGGCGTCGCCGGAATATCGACCTTGAAATCAAAGTGAAAATCGACACCCTCTTCTTTCAAGCGAACGACTAAACCTTGAATGAGGTCACCCATTCCATGATGGGGGGCCACGCTGCCTTTTTGTTTCCCCTTGGGAGGTTTGTTTTTAAAAATGGATTTCAAAATGAGCGAAGAACTCATTCGCGCGCTATCACCGGCGTAAATTCCCTGTAGGGCCGGTGTCACCAAGCGCTCTTCAAACTCAGAATTGACCAAGGCACATGCCCAACTCTTAATGCTTTCACCCTTGGAGGGCATCATCAAACTCTCGCGGTCCCACATCGTCTGAAAAGCCAACTTCATGGCCAACCAGCTCGTCGACCAAGAGAGGGGCCACCGCTTGGGTTCGTCCCAGTATATATATTTGCGTTTGGCCGTCGGCTTTCGATCCGCGAAGTCTATGTCTAAGTCCTCGAATAATTCCTCGACCCGCCCATCAGACATTAAGGCATTGGCCGCAGTTTCAATTTGTCCTAATTGATGGTGAACGGTCTCTATCAGACCACCGGGGCGCTCAGCCTTATCGAAGATCGTGACGCGAAAGCCTCGCTTGACCAAGTAGTAGGCCAACGTCAATCCAGAAAATCCAGCCCCCACGATCTGCACAGACTTCATAGGGCCTGCGAAAAAATTCGAGTGGAAGGTTGCTTGTCACGAAGTCGTTGGTCCAGTGCGACACAGGCGTTTCGAATGAATGGGCGGCCTTCTTCCGTCACACTAAGCTCCGTCCCATTCAACTTCACAAGACCATCACTTAACATTCCCGCCAGGAAACTTCGGATGTCCTCAACCTGCCCTGGCGAGCGAAGTTGAACTCGTCCAGTCGTCATAAAATCTAAAATCTGACGTCTATGCTGGCGATCTTGTTCTGACAATCGATGCCCGCGCAGAGTAGGGATTTCACCGGCTTTCACGCGTCGTTCGTAAACAGGCAGAACTTTTTCGTTTTGATGAAAACAATCCGGCGCCTCCGATATACTACTTACTCCTAAACCAAGCATCACGTCCGTTCGCCATTCCGTGTAGCCCATAAAGTTTCTATGGAGTTCACCCACCCTCTGCGCTTTGGCCAAAGCATCATCCGGCAGAGCAAAATGATCCATTCCGATCTCCAAATAGCCGGCCTCGGTCAACTTCTCGTAGGCCATTTCATAAAGCTCACGCTTTTCTGCCCCCGCGGGCAAATCGGAATCCTTGAACAGCCTTTGCTGCGGCTTAATCCATGGCACGAGAGCGAAAGAATAAAGGGCAATTCGATCGGGTCGCAAATCGATAGTCATGTCGATGGATCTTGCAAAGGACGCCAATTGCTGTTTAGGAAGCCCATAAATCAGATCATAATTAACCGACTTATAGCCCATCGCACGGGCTGAGGCGGTCAAATCTCGCGTCATCTCAAAGGGCTGAACTCGATTCACTAGACGCTGAACTTCTGCATCAAAATCTTGGACCCCCATGGAGACGCGCTCGAAGCCCAACTCCCGCAAAATCTTCAGTTGCTGAGGACGAGTTCGACGTGGATCCACCTCGAGACTTCCGTCAAACTCGCCCTCGACCCGCTTCACCTGAGCCAGTAATCCCGTGACCAGAATGCGCAGATTCTCCTCATTTAAAAATGTGGGTGTACCACCGCCCAAATGAAGCTGCTTCAAAGGACGATGCTTAAACGACGGGACGCGATTCAAATAGGACTGAAACTCGGCCAAAACCAAATCCACATAGGATTTCTCTCGATCATGATTTTTTCCGATGACCGTGTTGCAGCCACAAAAGGTGCACAGAGTCTCACAGAATGGGACATGAACATAAAGAGACCAAGTCGCCTGCGAGGCCGCAAAAGCCCTCTGTAGTGAGTCAATCCATTGTTCGGTGGTTGGGCTTTCGGACCAATAGGGAACTGTGGGATAGCTCGTGTAACGAGGGACTGGAACATCATACTTTTCGATCAGGTCTCGGCGAATCTTCATGCCAGAACCTCACGCACCCGCCGAACGAAAGACTTCACATGGGCTTCGGGTGTACCCGGTAACACCCCGTGACCGAGGCCACAGACCCAGCCGCGCCGCTGATCCGGAGTTAACAGATTGAGGTCTCGGAGATACGAATCCAACTCTCGATCAAAATCTCCATCAGGCAAAAACAAGAGAGACTGATCAAAACACCCTTGTAAAAATCCAGTCTTGTGGCTGAGAAGCTCGCTGGCAATGTCAAAACGATGGTCGATCCCCAATCCCGCCAATTCGACACACGACCTCAGCGGCTGTAGATGTGCGCTATGCGTGCCCTTGCTGTAGTAACCGATTCGACCTGGAAAACGGCGAGCAAAGCGAAGAATGTCAGGCACTAAAAACCGGTGAAAAAGACTGGGGCTCAACTCGCCTGCGGCCGTGTCAAAAATCATAACGACCTCCGCCCCGGCACTGAGTTGCAGTTCAATATTAGATTCAAGAAGTGGCAAAATTGTATCGCGAAATCCGGCCAGCAAAGACAAATTGGACTTGGCCTGAGTCAACCCACCCTTATGCTCCCCTTCGACCGCATAGGAAAAAAGGGTCCACGGCCCACCCACAAATCCAATCAAACTTTTATCCGAGGGCAGAACTTTTCTCGTCTCTTTCAAAGCCTCGGCCTGAAACTGAAGATCGCTCAAGGCCTGTTCATGCGGGCGGAACCGAGACAAAGTCTCTGGGGTCAAGTGCCAGCCCAACTCGGGCGAAGGATCATACTTGAGTCCCATGCCGAGCGCCTCAAGGGGAAACAATAAATCGCTAAAGAGGATCGACACATCAAAATCAAATTCCGCCACGGGGCCCAAGGCGACCTCGGCCGCAAGCTTCGCTTTTTTGCACAGATCCATAAAAGAATGTTCTCGTCGAAGAGCCTGGTAATGGGAATGATACCGACCCGCCTGGCGCATAAACCAAATGGGTGGAATTTTCTGGGTCGTACCTTTAAGAGCATTTTGAAACCGAGTATTCACTGTCCCTGCCTTTCCTTTTCTGGAACCCAACGATAACCTACACCTCTTACCGATTCGATGCGATCCGCATGCACGCCAAGTGAAGTGCGAAGTCGAAGAATGGCGTTGTCCACGGTTCGATTGGAGGGAAACTTGTCCTCGCCTCGAAGGGTGGCCACAGCCTCGTCGCGAGTCACGACCTTTGGGCTGTTTTCGACGAGAAGCCTGAGCAAAATCAAATCCCGAGAGGCTACGACTTCTTTTTTACCATCACGAATAAATTCAAAACTCTCAAAATCGATACGAAGCCCTGTAAGTTCCAATATTAACCGGGGCGCATGATTCTCGAGTACATGGCGGACGCGCAGAAGAAGCTCGCGCAGATGAAAAGGCTTGGGAATGTATTCCTCAGCCCCCAATTCATAACCCTGCAACCGTGACTCCGCATCGCCCTGGGCCGTTAAAAAAATCAAAGGCCGCTTAGGTAACTCCTGCGCCAACTGAAAGCCGGTGCCGTCAGGGAGGCCCACATCCATGATGTAGAGATCAAAATCACTATTTGTCGCCAACGTGGCCGCCTCTTTTTTTGACTTGGCCCATTGGGTGGCGTAACCCTCTTTGATCAGTCGATCACAAAGTGTAGCGCCCAAAGAAGCATCGTCTTCAACCAAGAGAATCTTGCTCACGGCGATCCCCCCGCAGAAGTGAAATGCAAATGCGTCTGAAATCCAGAGGAGTCAGATTGCCAAGCGACCCGGCCCCCCATGCGTTCCATCAAAGCTTTAGAAATATAAAGTCCAAGGCCGCTGCCGCTGGTCGCGGTCGGCCGGTGGAACACGCGCCCCAAACCCGTCACATCACCACGGAACCCCTTACCATTATCGGTCAGATGAACCACCACCACGCCAGATTCCGTTTCAATTTTGACGTCCAGTGATTTCGCCTGACCGTGAATCAAAGCATTCTGAAACAAATTACTCAGTATCGTTCGCACGGCGCGCTCGTCGGCCCGAACTCTTCCTTGCCCCTCGATCTTAACCGTCAATCCAGGCCATTGCTCCGCCACACGCCGAATAAGCACAGGAAGGTCTAAACCTTCTAAGAAAAGTTTAAGATCGGCCTGGCTCGCGAAGAATAAAGAATTCTCCAACTGCAATTGCAACCGAACTGTATCCCCAATCAAGCGATCGACGACAGGTGAGCCCGTGGCCCCCACATCATCTTGAATGGTTTCAGCTTGCAGGCGAAGCGATGCCAGCGATGTTTTGATTTCGTGAGTGAAGCTCGCAAAGAATTCACGAATCTGCCGAATTCGCTGTCGCTCTCGCTGAATTAAGAAAATCAAGGCCGCACCGCCCAGGGCCAAAAGAACTAGCCAAGCGGAGCCTTCCCAAAGAATCATGCGTTGCTGGCGATACCAATGCTCCACCTCGGTGGGTTGCAGTTGAATGAGCAACGAAATGTGACGAAAGCTAAGAGTGAACCACCAAATAGCGAAGGATATCGTAAATACGAGCCACCCAACACTTGCAATCAGCTGGATTTTATCACTTCGCCAGTTCATTCACCGCCTCTCGGAACCGTCCCAGGGTATCGGACAGAACCTGATCGGAGTGGGCCCACGACAAAAAGCCAACCTCAAATGCGCTCGGCGCGAGATATATCCCCTTAGATAAACACGAGTGATAAAATCTCTTAAATCGCTCACCCATGTCGGCAGGAAGGTCCCGCAAACTGCGCAACGGCTTGGCCGCGACAGGGTGAATCCAGAAAAGAGAACCCACATTCGAAACATCCATTTGCGCGGCTTTCAAGATCGGCCGAAGCTCATGGCAGAATTGGCTTGTGCGCTTCTCCAAGCCTTCAAAGACGCCGAACTTTTGGGCTTTCTTCAATGTCGCTAAACCCGCCATCATGGCCAGCGGATTGGCGCTCAAAGTACCCGCCTGATAAACAGGACCCGCCGGCGCCACAAGATTCATTAAGTCATCCCGCCCGGCGTAGGCTCCTACGGCCAATCCTCCACCAATGACTTTTCCATAGGTGACAAGATCAGGGCGAAGACCGGTGCGCTCGGCCATTCCTCCCCAAGCCACTCGAAATCCCGAAATGACTTCGTCGAAAATCACAAGAATGTTTTTGGCTCGAGAGAGCTCCACAACATGTTTCAAAAACGACTCGCGCTGAATTAATAGGCCATAATTGGCCGGTAGAGGCTCTAAAATAACGGCCGCCATATTATCAGCATGTTCATTGAGAACCCGATCAAAGGCCTCTTCATCGTCAAGTGGGGCCACCAAAGTGTGCGAGGCCATTTCGGCTGAAATTCCCGCACTGTCTGCTGCGGACGGACCAGCCAGACCACTACCCGCCTTCACCAATAGAGGATCCGCATGCCCATGGTAGCATCCTTCGAATTTCAATACTTTTTGTTTCCCAGTCGCGGCGCGAGCCACCCGCAAGGCACTCATTACAGCCTCGGTGCCCGAACAAACAAATCGAATCTTGTCGACCCAGGGAAGAGAGGATTGAATCAACTCGGCGAGTTCAAGAGAATAGGGCTCACAAGTTCCAAAGCACCAACCCGTTCGCACAGCCTCAAGCAAAACTTTTTCCACATCTGGATCGCGGTGGCCTAGAAGGTTGGGTCCAAAACTTTGACAGAAATCGAGGTAACGCTTTCCCTCGACGGATTCAATATAGGGTCCCTCGGCGCGGGCGAAAAAAATCGGTGTACCACCGACACTTCGAAACGCACGGACCGGAGAATGAACTCCTCCAGGCGCCACTTTCAGACTTCGGGCAAACAATTCTTCTGAATTCATAGTATTAATTTGTTTCACAATTTGCCCCCCCCTTCAAGGTAGGGTTTCGCGCAAAAATTGATCTAGGCCAATGAACACTTTGATGGGACGACGCAGTCCCTGCTGTTCCAAGAATCGGTGCGTAGAACCCGGACCACAAGCATGCCATCCGTGTTCTATTTCATCGGGGAATAACGCCCGCGCCCGCTCAAAGCTCGAACCGCTCATCCAGAAAAAGTGGGTTTTGCCGCGTAAGTCAGGTGAGTTCTCCCTCTCTTCAAGTCGATACGTAGCCAATGAGTGGGAGTCCTTGTTCGCACGGTCATGGGTGAGCTTACACCAATCGAGCGAGCCAAAGATCTCCTGAAGACCAGGGTCCTCCGTTTCGCCCAGCCCATCCGCACATCCAGTCACCCAAATTCCTTGACTGGCCAGACGTTTCCACGACTTGACTCCCGCAGTCCAAATGACAGCCCCCTGACGCGGTTTAGCCCCTTCCGGCCAAGCGTCGGCACGAGCCACCCAAAAGGCAGATTGGCTGCTCAAAGAAACTTGGCCGAGCGCCACCCGATGGAACCAATTGTTTTGCTCACTTCTTAAGGGAAAAATTTGATTGGGAGATTCGGCTTTCGACCATGGCGTGCCATTTTGCAGGCGCCATTCACCCAGCGTGACGCCTTGATCTGTCAGCCCTCGTAGAGACAACACTTTTCCATAGGGACGAAGGATAACCGCCACACCAATTTTTTGATGGCAACCGCCTCCATAACCCTTCAAAATTTCCCGTTCCTCTTCCACCGCCTGGAAGGTCGCATGATGATTCAGCTGTCGTGTCCGTTCGATTAGAGCGTGATTGGATCGGACCACTTCAACCGCGAGAGCCCCCTGCGCGGGGGCCGGCGGGTTGAGCGACACTGGCAAAACTGCAAATCGACAATTCTCGATCCAAAATCGAATTTTAGATCCATCCTCTAAGAAACCCTGTTTTTCGGCTTCCAGCAACCGATCCAAAGCTGCTTTCGCCATAACCAGAGCACATTTCTGCTCCACCATTTTTTGAAGACGGGTCGGGACATTTCCCCGAATCGAGTGAAACTCAAGTCGAGGAGCACCCGGCAAAAGATCTGGCAGGGAAAGACCTAAGTTGTACTCCCGTCGAGGGGAACTCGTTAAAATAGGGAGGGTTCCGGTCTCGGTGGCTTCTTGCCACACGTCCTCTGGAACAATAAGAACATCTCGCATATCGGCCCGGGGCAAAGTCATAGTGATGGAAGTCTCCGGCCTGTCCTCCGTGGGGAGGTCCTTCCACGAATGAACTACCAAATCATAAACACCGGATTTTAATTCTTCATAGAAATCCTGGGTGAAGACGCCCTTGCTCCCCATGGATGCGAGAGGCAAATCGAGATTCTGATCACCAAAGGAAGATTTGAATGTGTATTCGGCGGGCCCACTTTTAAGGAGCTCCTCGAAGGCTCGGCCCACTTGAACCGCCTGCCAACGAGCCAAATCACTTTTACGGGAGGCAACTTTCAAGCGCACAAATCGTCCCAGCCCTGCGGTCGCACGAATTCTTGCGTCAACCAACGACGCCCGCAGTTTTGAATTTCGTTTTTGACCTGTTCCACGATCGGAATAAGGCGGGATTTATTTGCTTCTATTTCGGCAAAGAGCTGATCCAGAACAATGCGCGAAGCCCGATTATCGATTGAATCCAAACTGGAATCGGCCCGCAAATCGTAAATGACATGGGGAGTGCGCTCGCCCATCCACAACTGAATTTCGTTCGAGGTCATGGGCGCTGCTACGATCAGCGTCCCCGCTTCAAAAGTCCGCCGGGCCAAGGAACGAATCTCAACATTGATGATCTTCACCTGTTCTGGCCGTCGTGCGTGCACAATCACCGAACGGGCCACTTTCACCAGATGAGGTGCGATTTCCTGCACCAATTGGCCCGCGCCCAGAATGTGAACGTCAGAGCCTTGAACCCGCTTTCTTAACCAACTGCCGTAAGACTGATGACCAAGGCCCGACAAATATCGAGTCCGAATTTCCTTCGCATCGTTGAACAGGCGCTGGATCAACGGACCCCGCTTCTCATCCTGCTTCAACCAATCTTTGGCAAATGTTTTGAACTGTCCAAAGACCTCGGTTTCACCCACGATTGGTGAGTGTAGGCCGCAGATCACTTCCAACAAAAAGGAGTAGGCGGCCGCTTGGCTGTAAATTTCATCGTCGGGTTCTGCCGACTCTGCCGCTGTGAACGCCAGCGAGCGCAGGCAGGTGCTGAATACCGGTGCCTGAACGCCTTCGAAGACGCGCGGTCGCCGACGATGAATGATTTGTAGTTGCATCCCCATTGGTCTCAATTTAGCCCACCTATCTCCCCGATTTGTCACAGCTTTGTCAGGTGAGACTAATTCTCATTTGAGGCCAGTGAGCCGCCGTTTAGAGTCAAAGGACCGCATCCCAAGTGTCTCAAAAAAAGCCACTCTATTTGATCCCTTATAAGTTTGATCCCTTATAAGTTCAGCGTTCCATTCGAATAGCTGTAGCTCGACACCGACATTCCGAATTTTTGCATGAGGGTGAGCCACAAATTGGGGGTCCGCGCCTGGTTAAACTGGTAAGCCCGTCCCGTCGTGATGGTACCTCCTAATTCGCCAGCCAAGACCAAAGAAATATTAGTTTGATCATGCTCTTGGCCCGCTTGATCGCCCATTCCTGTTCCATAAACAATGGCCGAATTGCTTAACAGATCACCCGATCCCTCTTTGTATGAGATCATCTTTTGCAACATATAGGTCAGCATTTGGGCATACCACGCGGTGATTTTGTTCATGTTTACAACCGAGTCACCACCTTTGTCATAGGCGTCGTGGGAGAGTTGATGATGGCCAGGACTCGTCACTCCTAGCCAAGGAAACTGCCGGGGATTGGACCCGGTTTCCGCATCGAAAACGTGACTCACCACTCGCGTGCGATCACATGCGAAAGCGAGAACCGCTAAATCGATATAGGCTTTCACCTCCAAGTCAAAGGCCATACTGGTGCCAGGACGAGTTCCCGGATCACAAATATTAGTCACGGGCAAAGGATCTGTCACAGCAGAGGATATGTTCCTCTCGACTTCCCGCAAGCTGGTAAAATATTGATCCATCAAGATTTTATCCGTGCTTCCAAGCCGTGCCATGAGAGTTGCGGATTGACCTAGAACAGAATCTAGAACACTTTTTCCCTGCGCTTTCCGAAAGGCAATCAGAGGATCAA
>JBFWON010000086.1:0-18615 GCA_050250515.1 Bdellovibrionales bacterium
GCAACTTCATCCGGGGAGCGGTAGTGGCACCTTTGCCGTCCTACTGGCGGGACGACGGACAGCCAATGGCAATCAATACCTTCAATGGGCCTCGGATAAAACCTATAGCTTTTCGGATGGCGGCGACATCCGCAAAGGAGAATGGGTCGACCTGGTCTTTGACTTCAATTTTGCCAATGGCCAATTCAAAATTTATCGACGCAATGAAGGTCAAAGTAAATTTGTGGAAGTCGTTTCGGGCATAGATTCCTCAATGGGAACCACGGCACAAAGTTATATGAAACAAGGTCTTTATCGCGGCTCTTCGGTGAACGGGCGCACGGATGTTTTATGGATGGGACCCACCGCGCGCGGAAGCTCTTTTGCCGCCGTCGAACAGGCCGCGTTCAACACCGCCAACGGATTTTGAAACTACAGATCTTTACTCATAATCCGATTGGTCGTTTGGAATCCCAGTTTTTCATATAAATTCTGCGCCACTTGATTGTGCCCAAAGACATGCAACTTAACGGCCCTCAACCCCTGCCGGCGCGCCTGCTCCTCGGCCAAGTTCATAGTGGCGGCCCCGAGTCCCCGGCCACGAAACTCAGGGAAAAGATAAATATCGTAGATATAGGCGTAATCACCCAGCCCTGATTCTTTGCGCGCAAACCACAAATAGCCCGCGGGTTGGCTGGCTTCTCTGACCACAAATAGAAAATGACCCGGTGTCTGAAGTCCCATAGGTAAGAGTCGATTGAACGATTCGTCAGCCACTTGAGCCGCTTCCTCAGCCGTCAAACCTTCCCCTCGCATTTTCTCACAGGCGAACAGAGGTTTAGCAATCTTAACGTAGTCGCTAAACTCGGGCTCATTCATTGGGGTGAGTTCAAGCATGTCATTGGTCTAGCTCAACACTCTAACATATGCAAGCTGGCCTATATTATCGAATCAACCGATCCGAAACAGATTCAATGCCCATTCGCAAGAAATTCGCTTTGATCACCATCGTGTTTGCCGTGATCTCATTCGCCTTAACAGGTTTGAGCTACTTTGCAATGGAGACATTGTCCACCACGCGCGCCTATGTGGGAGGCGAAGGCAGCTGGTCCAAGGGTCAGAAGAATGCCATCTACGCCCTAGCCCGTTATGCGACGGAAGGGAAGAGAGCGTTTTACCAAGAATTTCGCACCAATATGGCTGTACCTCTAGCCGATCATGAAGCTCGAGTCGAACTTGAAAAGTCAGGATCCGATCTTCATAAAGCGACCGATCATTTCATCAACGGAGAGATTCATCCCACCGATGCGTGGGCGATGGCGGTGTTTTACAAGCGCTTTCGAACGGTGTCCTACATCGCCCAAGCGATCTCCATTTGGGTCGCGGCCGATGAAGATCTTTTACGCTTGGCCGCTATCGGTGAATCGCTTCACCAAGAGATTCTTGGGAAAAGCCTGACTCGTGAGGAAGCTAAGGCGGCGCTGGCCGAAATTGATCGAATCAATGCGCGACTTACCGGCTATGAAAATCGGTTTTCCCAAACTCTGGGCGAGGCCGCCCGGTGGTTGAACGGAGTTTTGGTCACCTCTATGCTCAGTCTGTCGGGACTGTTTCTTGCCCTAGGTGTTTGGCTCTCCTACCTGATTTCTCGCTCAATGGTACGAAATGTGGACCTTTTAACTGAGGGAACTCGTCAAATCCGCGATGGTCATCTCGGTCACAAAATTCCGGTAGAGACAACGGATGAAATGGGTGTGCTCGCTTCCTGCTTTAACGAGATGGCAAGCAGCCTCGACAAGAAAACCAAAGACTTGATTCAATCCAGCAAGCTAGCCTCTCTCGGTGAAATGGCTGGCGGCGTGGCCCACGAAATCAACTCACCCCTGACCGTCATTCAGCTCGCAGCCAACCAAATCAAGGAACTGGCGGAAGACAAATCCCTTGAACCCATGAGTGTGGTCAAATCCGCCGAACGGATCGAGCGCATGGTGGAGCGAATCGCCAAGATCATCAAGAGCATGAGAACTGTGGCCCGCGATGGGAAGCAAGATCCCTTTGAGGAATACAATCTGTCTCAGATTGTCCAAGAAACTATGGAACTTTGCGGATCGCGGGTCAAGGAGCACGGGATCGAGTTAAAAGTCACAATGGCAGATAAAGCCATGCCGGTTCAGTGTCGACGGGTGGAAATCTCACAAGTGCTTTTGAACATAATGAACAATGCAGTTGATGCCGTTCAGTCGCGCGCAGACCGTTGGATTGAGATCTCAACGCACACCAAGTACGACAGCTACGAAATTCGGATTCAAGACTCAGGCACGGGAATTCCCGCTGACATTCGCGACAAAATCATGCAGCCCTTTTTCACCACGAAAGAGGTCGGCAAGGGCACGGGGCTCGGACTTAGTATTTCTCGGTCCATTCTTGATGGCCATGGCGGTACCCTGGACCTGGACGCAACGGTGGCCAACACGTGCTTCATCATTCGATTGCCCCGCCAGCAGGTCCAGCTGTCGGCCGCCTAGACTCAACCATTTGGCCGGAATGACCGAAGAGTTTTCAAACATTTCGCGAGGATATGCGTGGCGGACCTGATCGATCATGAAGCCCTAGAAATCTTCCTAAGGGATGAAATCGATAACAATATGAAACTGGCCTATGACCTGCTTGAGGTCTTTGCGGACTACACGCAAGAATTAGAAAATTACGATGTCCAGTCGACCGCGCAAAATTTGAACCGACTGCGCGAAATGTCTCACCGATTGAAATCCAGCTGCCACTCTTTTGGAGCGCAAGCCTTACTGACTGAGCTCGAGGTTTTAGAAAAAGTCTCTGGTTCTGGTGATTACGAAAGATCTAAACAGAGTCTGAACTTGGCTCAGGCTCTTTCACAAAAGACAATTCAACGTTTGCGCGTTCTGCTTCGTGAGTATCAGACGAAAGGGGCCAAGAGTGCGTAGATCTGTCTTGGTCGTGGACGACGACACTCACATTCAAAGCCTACTGACGCATATTTTGAGTCAGGCCGGCTTCGAAGTGCGAAGCTGTCGCGACGGACACACCGCGATCGACGAACTTGTCACCCGACCTTACGATTTGGCGATTTTGGATTTAGGACTCCCCAACTTCAGCGGCATCAAGGTGTTACAGACGATTCGAGGCGACGGCCGAATCAAAGATATACCCGTGATCATCTTAACCTCGAGCCGAGATCAAGGTGATATCGACAAAGCGATCAAGTTGGGCGTGACCGATTACTTGCTGAAGCCGCCCAAGAAGCAAGATCTCTTGGCTCGGATGGAACGCGTGCTCGGCGGACGCCCGCAGTTTGAGCAAATCATGTTCAACAAAAAAGACGAAGGCGTCAGTGGTAGTTTCTCCACCGAGGTTTATCTTCAAAGCATCAGCAAGAAGGGCATGATGCTAAAGGGTGATATCTCCGTCCCATCAGGTACTCCACTGAATGATCTGAGGATTCCCCTGCTGCATAGCCTGGGAGTTTCACAAAACTCGTTCACCGTGGCCGAATGTCTAAAAGACGGCGACGACTATCAGTACATTGTTTCTTTTCTTGATCTCAATCAGCCTGACCGCCAAAAAATCTACGAGTGGATCATCACCGAAAGCTTCAAACGCAAATCCAGCGGCCGACGCGTTTCTTAAAAGAGAAATGGGGCGATCGTAGGGCGGTTATGGCGGCCCTGAGCCTGGGCTTTCCGCCAACCTGGCGGATGGCGGATAAATGGCGGGAAAAGGCCTTTTTGCCTTATCCGCCAACTTGACAGTGGCGGATAAGTGGCGGATAATAGGCCATGGACTCGAGATACCCCCACCTGAAACGGCTCAAGATACCTTATGAAGTCACCAATACCGACACCATGGTGACATGGCTTATGCGTATCGCGGAAACCAAGCCGTTTTTGGATGAGTATCTGGGCACCCCGCAGGAAGTGAAGCTACTCAGGAGGGCCAAGGTCCGAGCGATCACCTATTCCAATCAGATTGAGGGGAACCCGCTGGGCGAGACTGAAGTGACGGCCGTCCTTCAAGGCAAACGAGTTGCTGGCTCCAAGAAAGACATCAAAGAGGTTCAGAATTACCATGAGGCTTTGGACTACGTAGAGCGGCTGATCGAGGACTCCAGACCCATAAGACTTGCGGATATGTGCGACCTACAGCGCCTCGTCACCGAGAGCCTCATTGAAGAACGTCAAAGTGGCCGCGTGCGCACAATACCAGTCAGCATTGTCAACGCCGCCACCGGCGAGAAAATTGATGAATGCCCGCAGCCACATGAACTGAAGGATTTGCTCGACGATCTCTGGCGCTGGCTCGACGACACAAAAGACATGAACCCGTACACCAGAGCCTTCGCTTTCCACTTCATTGCGGTGTCCATACATCCTTTTGCCGACGGCAATGGCCGCACCATGAGGCTAATGCAGCATCTTTTGTTGTTACTCGGTGGACAGCGCCTGGCGAGATTCGTGCCCAGCGAAACGGCGATCATGCAGAACCGTGATCGCTACTACACAGCCATTCGCCAAAGTCGGTCGCTTGGATCACTGCACCCCATCCTTGAATTTTTGGCCGAGTGTTTTGCTGTGTCGGCTGAAGCCGTGGTTGAGGAGGGCCGCAAGCTCTTGCGCGAGAGTGCAGGTAAAACTCCAGAGGCACGGCAGAGAAAGATTTTAGCTCACGCGAAAAAGGTGGAAGAGTTTTCCATGCAGGATGTCGTGGGTTGGTTGCCCAAGATTCCCCGCCGTACCCTTGAACGTGACGTTGCCAATCTTGTGAAGAAGCGTGCTCTCAAGACCAGAGGTGAACTGAAGGCCAGGATATACACCCTTGCAAAGTGGCAGAAATGAATTCTTTGTTTCAGCTGAACTTTCTATGTAAACAATGTGTCCGGTACGGACCCTGCGAAAAATGGGGCGATCGACGGGGCTTGAACCCGCGACAACCGGAATCACAATCCGATGCTCTACCAACTGAGCTACGACCGCCATAACGGGTAAAATGTGAGGGACAGTTATAAGGAAGCCCCGGCAAAAGGACAAGGCAATTTATGCGATGCGCTGTGGCGTTTGAGGGTGGATAAGTGACTGATATTTCGGTGCTCGTGCAATTGACGCGGCGACGGTGGAAAAGGGGCGGACTCCCTTTTTAGTAGTCGCAGTCTTTGACGAGGGCGCCTTTGGCTGGGCAAATGGCGGCGCCAGAGGCCGGCAGCACGGCCCTGTCGGCCCACTGGCCATTGCCATTGCAGCGCTGGCGCACGCACTTGCCATCGGCCTTGTGCCAATAACATTGATCGAAGAAGCCACCCGGATTTTTGCAAATCTGCGTTTCCCTTTGGCCCTTGCCCTTGCGCGACTTGGCCTTGGCCACATCCACCCGAGAATCGAAGTCCAATTCTTTCAACTGATCTTCATTGATTTTATAAATCGGCGATAGAGTCCCACCACTAAAAAACTCTTTCGCGTTCTTGGCGACGGCTTTTGGATCCGCCGTGAAAGTCGCGCCCTCACCTCGGCTGATCTCGCGTGCTTCGCCGCTTTCGTCTTCACCGGTGAGCCGGACCTTCCCATCCAGAGTCTCAACCCGGGTCTCAATCATCTCACTTTCCACCAACGTAATGACAAAATCAGTGCCACGCACGCCGGCGACGGCGCCCTTCGTCTCGACTTTGAAATAAGATGTCTTGCCGTTGTACTTCTGCTCCACCTGATTGCGAATTTTCCCTTTGATCAGCTTAAAAAGCGCTCGCCGCGCCTTTTTGTCATCCTGATCTTTAAACTCTTTGATCGTCACTTCGGTCTCAGGGTGGACGTGCATCTTATTGCCGCCATCAAACTCGACCACCGCAGCCGAGTCATTGGCGGCGATCACCGTTTCGGTCTCTCGAACAATCGAGTCTCGGCCGACTACCTTTTTGCGCCCCTCTTCAGTCACAATGGAAACCGATCCCTTAATCACCTTCACCCGCCCGACTTTCGGGGCCGATTTATCCTCGTTGGCATCAATCACTTTCGTGTCGGCAATCACGACGGGCTCTCGCGGTCCACTGCCCGCCTTTGGCGGGTTGGGACATTCGGCTGTCGCTTGGTCGAGCGGAATACACGTGGGTCGGGCGCAACTTTTGACTTTAGAATCACGGGGGCCACATTTTTCAGTGAAGAAGGTCACCCCTTCTGAAAAGCTACAGGGGTCGCATCCCAGAGTGGGACACTCGCAGGAGTTCTCTGCTCGAACGGGGAACGACACGGCCAATAGCATCATGACGAGACAACGTGCAACGATAGTCATCTGAAAAATTATAGCCCGTCGTCCTTGGAATTCAACCTTTGCTTTTCCCACAGTTTGGCCCACTTTAGGAACACCGAGTAGGCCGCCCCTACCGCAATGATAAAGCCCGGCATACCGTCTAAAAACCCGCGTTTCCAAATGTATGTCTCAAGAAATTTAATCTTAGGTTTCACAATGAGATGAATCAACCAGAAACGCCGCTTCGAGGATGCCAATTTTTCGGCTCCGAGTGACGAGTACCGATTGTTCGTATTCACTTGATCGGTCAGATCCTTGAACACCCAATGGTGAATCGGATTTTTTAGCCGCCCCACACTCGCGGCCTGGACCTTTTCATGTAAGACGTCTTGCGACCAATTGGCCTGGCGACGGTCGTACAGCCGAATCTGCCGATCGGGGTACCAGCCCCCATGACGAATCCATCGGCCCATATGATAACTCAGGCGCGGGAAGGCGTAGGCGGGATGGGCTTTTTCGCTTCGAAGCCAGTTTTGGATTTCGGCTTGTGACTCTTCACTAAGGGCTTCGTCCGCATCCAGGTTCAGCACCCAATCGGTTTTGGCAAGTTCTGTCGCCCGCCGCTTTTGCGGGCCAAAACCACGCCATTCTTCAACAAAGGTGCGCGCGCCTAACTCTTTGGCAATTTCGAGAGTGCGATCGGTGGAGCCATTGTCCAACACCACCACATCGACAGCGAAGGGAACAGAACGCAAACACCGGGCAATATGGCCCTCGGCGTTGCGCGTGATGACGACCAGCGATAGTGACTCCATGCGAGCCAGAATTGAAGAGATGCATGGTCTTGTCAAACCCTTTCCCCTCCCCTATGTTTAGACCTTCTATCGTTAGGGGGAAGCATGAACCGCTTTGTCTTGGCCGCGCTCTTCGTCGGATTTTTCGGCACCAGCGCCCACGCCTACTATTCCATCATGGACACCGGCGAAGCTCTAACGGATCGCTACAAACTCACGGGCGAAGCCCAGCTACTCACCGATCGAGGCGGCGGCAATGCCAGCGCCCGCTTCGATGTGGGGATCAACGAAGAATGGGGTTTTCGCGGCCTCGCGGGCTTTGGCAAGATCGATATGTTTTTTGGCGGTTTTGCCAAGTGGCGAGCCGTTGAAGAAACTGAAGACATGCCCTTATTCGCCTTGAACGCCGGCCTCGTTTACGTAAAAAACGATGGCGTTCGCGATTTGATTTTGCGTCTTGAGCCCCTTGCCAGCAAAAAGTTTGATTTAGAGGGGATCGTGCTCACGCCCTATGGTTCTTTACCTATTGGCATTCGCTCAAGCGACGCGGATCCAGGTAAAAATGATGAAGACGCCATCACACTTCAACTTGTGGCGGGCGCGCAGCTACACATTAAAGAATGGGAGTACGTCGACTTTTTGACCGAAATCGGCGTCGAACTCAACGAAGCCCCCACCTATATCTCGGTCGGCGCCATCTATTATCTTCAATAGGTTCGGACTACTTTTTGGGCCGTCGCTGCGTCATACTTGGCGTTTGGGACGAAAATTTACGGAGGCATTTATGATCCGCCTTTTTTCCATTGTAATGGGGATCGGATTCGCTCTATCCGCTTCTGCCGATAAAACCGCCACAGGCGGGGCCGATTATCCAGTCTCGGGCGAAGCCAAATCGGGTACTACTGGCAATCCTATGGCCCAAGTTTACAAGTGCTCGGACGCTATCGAAAACGGTGGTCAAATGATGCAAGACAATCGGACCTTCGGGGCCCACCATTGGGTTTCACCGGAGAAAATGCCGAACAGACTAAAAAAAGCCTACCGGGTCTACCAAGACCGCATTGAAGAGTTTGATCTGGGAAAAGCTCAACTTGAAATGTCCCGAAGTGGTGTTCATCAATACAGGCTTAAAGATTCGGAAGATAATTTCGAGCTTAAGGTCCCTACTCCTGACCAAGATCGGCGATTTGATTCGCCTCGTGTGACTGGATTGACCATTGACCATCCAAAGGTAAATCCAACGCAGACCTTCCGGTCGCCCCGAGAAGCTGACCCTGTCTTCGAGACAATGAAAAGTGGACTCTTTCCCTTCGCGATTGAAAAATTCCTGGAGCTGTGGAAAGTCACCCCTCCCGGGAATGGCCACTTCGACCGCACCCCCATGGAGAAAGCCTTCAAAAACATCGTCTGCGAATGCACCAAGGCCGGTGTGCTTGACCCGGCCACACACGCGGTGATCATGAAGATGGTGGGCGAACCCGCTGCTAAATTTGGCTATACAGGTGAAAACCTTGAGGGCATTAAAAAAGTCGCAGCTGAGCTCGCCGGTTGCGAGATGTTCATTAGCCAAAACGCGAGGGGTAAAAGATGAAGCGGTGGATGCTGGTCTTTATGGGCCTCATAGGCTTCGCGGCCGTGGCGGCTGCGCCTACAAAGACGCTCGTACTAATTACTTTGAAGCCCACTCATAAGAAGGTCAGCAAACCACTTGGCCAAATTTCGGCGGAACTGAAATCCGCAACTTCGGGCTTCATGATCTCAACGGCCTCGGGGTTTTTTGGCGATTGCACCAAATGCGTTCGCGGTTTTGCCGTAAAAGACCATTTTGGCGTGCGGCTAGAGGGCGCAAAAATCGATGCGGTCAAACCGGTTTGGAAGGTCACTCCCAAAAAGGCCACTGTTCGAGATTGTAAAAACGGAGCCAACGCCGGTCAGACCGAATGCCACGTTGAAATAGGTGATCAGGCCTACGTCTTAAGTCTGATCCTTCAAAACCCAAATTAGTCCTTAAAAAAACAGCTGAAACTGAATTTCGGGATGATAAGAGGCCGTGCTGTCATACCCAGCGAATTGTTTTGCCTTCTCCGCCGGGAATGATGGGCTAAACGTAGTACTGATCCCAAGGCCTAAAAGGCCTCCCTCATTTTGCAAGTTCAAAGATGTTCCCAGATGATAATAGGGATAAGTATAATTTAACCCCCAAAAGCCCGCCTCGACATTCCAATAAACATTTTGACTGAGTCGAATCTCATGCAGCGAAGTCAAGTTGGCCGCGTAGCGATCGCTATTTTGTGGATCCATGCGCAGTGAGAAAGGACGAACATCATTCAAATAGTAAAACAGACTTCCACTTAGATTGAGCCGGTAATAGGGAAGCATGAGGCGATTCCATGTCCCCTTTGCGACCCAAGCCTCCATTTTGAAATCGTAATAGCCACCGCGCGAGTATCTTTGCGAATCCGGCCCATCGTTAAAAGATTTAAAGTAAGCTGCATCAAAGCCTACACGAGTCTTTGGCCCCAAGGGCTTCGCCCACCGGGCCATAATGTTGTGCATTTCAAAGGCGTAGTAAGCAAAAGGGCTAACCCCCACGCTCAACTCATCAGTCACACCATAGGCCGCATAGAGCGTCCCAATCCCCACCTGGCCTCTTTGGAGCACGTTCGTATTAGGAGTCACAAGATGACCGATGGATTTAGGGGCAAATTTGTTAGAAGGATGAGAATTGGATTCGTTGGTCGACAATCTTGATTCGGCACTGGTCGATCGTGAGTCCGCAAAACTCACAGTCCCGCTGGACGTCAGGATCAGAATTCCTAAATAAAAAGCAACCCTCCAAGTCAATCGCCCCCCCAACATCAAGTTGATCCCAATTCTATGAAGTCATAAGAGCCTCTGTCACGGCCAAGATTAAAAAAAAAGCCGCGATGGCTCGCGGCTTCTCATCAGGGGAGATGGGAATTGGCTTATTTGACGTCTTTAAAATCGGCGTCGATCACATCGTCCGACTTAGGACCTTCCTCTGCACCACCGGCTGAAGCTTCGGCTCCAGGTGCACCGTCAGGTGCTGGTCCACCGGCCTTGCTCTTATCATAGAGCTTGGCGCTCATCGCGTGGCTCGCGGAAGTCAAAGCATCCAAGGCGGTCTTATATTCATCCAAACCGGCCGAAGTGTTGGCCAACACAGCTCGCGCCTTTTCCATGGCTTCTTCCACTGGTTTGGTCTCAGTTTCGGTCAACTTGTCCTTGTTGTCCTTCATCAATTTCTCACACTGATAAACCATGTTGTCCAAGTTGTTCTTATGCGTGATGGTCTCGCGCTTTTTCTTATCGTCTTCGGCATGCTCTTCCGCATCCTTGACCATGCGCTTGATCTCATCTTCGCTTAGACCTGACTTGGCCGTAATCTTAATGGCCTGCTCTTTACCGGAGCCAGTGTCTTTCGCTGTCACATTCAAAATACCGTTGGCATCGATATCAAACGTCACTTCAATCTGCGGCATTCCACGCGGAGCTGGCGGAATTCCCATCAGCTCAAAACGACCGAGTGACTTGTTGTCGCCCGCCATCTCACGCTCACCTTGCAGCACATGGATATCCACGCTGCTTTGATTGTCGGCCGCCGTCGAGAAGACCTGCGACTTGCGCGTTGGGATGGTGGTGTTACGCTCAATCAACTTAGTCATCACACTTCCGAGTGTTTCGATTCCAAGAGAAAGAGGCGTCACATCGAGAAGCAACATGTCTTTGACGTCGCCACCCAAGACTCCGCCTTGAACCGCCGCACCCAAAGCCACAACTTCGTCAGGATTCACCGATTTATTCGGTTCTTTGCCGAAGAAATCTTTAACGGCCTTTTGGATTGCAGGCACACGAGTGGATCCACCGACCAGAACGACTTCGTCGATTTCCGAGGCCTTGAGGCCCGAATCCGCCAAACACTTTTTGCAAGGATCCATGGAGCGCTTGACCAGATCCTCAATCAGTTGCTCGAACTTGGACCGAGTCAATTTCATCGCCAAGTGCTTCGGACCCGATTGATCCGCCGTCACAAACGGCAGGTTGATTTCAGTCTCTTGCGCAGTTGAGAGTTCGATCTTGGCTTTCTCAGCCGCTTCTTTCAAACGCTGCAGGGCCATCTTGTCCGACTTCAGATCAATGCCTTGATCTTTTTTGAACTCTTCGATCATCCAACGAAGAATGCGCTCGTCAAAGTTGTCACCACCAAGATGAGTGTCACCATTTGTGGCTTTCACTTCGACAACATTGTCGCCGACTTCCAAGATGGAGATATCAAAAGTACCACCACCGAAGTCGAAGATCGCAATTTTCTGATCGCCCTTTTTATCCAGACCGTAGGCCAAAGCGGCGGCTGTGGGCTCATTGATAATTCGCTTTACATCAAGACCGGCAATTCGACCGGCGTCTTTCGTCGCTTGTCGTTGAGCATCGTTGAAGTAGGCCGGGACTGTGATCACCGCCTCTTTCACTTCTTGACCCAAATAATCTTCGGCCACTTTTTTCAATTTTCCGAGAATGGATGCCGAAATCTCTTCCGGGGTGACCGCGGTTCCTCGCACTTCGAAAGCCGAGTCGTTGCCTTTTTTGACAACTTTAAACGGAACCAGTTCGACTTCTTTTTGAACTTCTTCGAGACGACGACCGATAAATCGCTTCGCTGAATAAATGGTGTTTTCCGGATTGGTGACCGACTGCCGCTTGGCGATCTGACCGACCAGTTTTTCCCCATCTTTGGTAAAGGCCACAACTGAGGGCGTTGTGCGGGCCCCTTCTTCATTCACCAATACTTTAGGCGTTCCCCCCTCCATTACGGCCACCACAGAGTTTGTGGTTCCCAAATCAATTCCAATAATTTTTCCCATTGCATGACTCCTTATGTAGACATTTTCAATTTGGGGCCGGATCGGCCCCCGTCAAGGTCGGGATCAAAACCAGCCCGATTTTTCTGGAGCGAGCTTTTCACCTTTGGTATCCGCTATTTGACGCAGTAGCTTTTCCTCATTTTTAGACAATTTCTTGGGGATCGCCACCTTGACCACGTAGACTAGATCTCCCACGCGCGAACCCCTGAGTGACGGAAGGCCCTCGCCGGCGAGCTTGATCTGCTCGCCAAATTGGCAGCCTTTGGGGATCTCAACCGTACGCCGGCCACGAAGAGTCTCGACTTCCACCGAGCTTCCGAGAAGAGCCTGTAAATAAGACACTTCCAACTCTCCTATTAAATGGGGCCCTTCGCGCTCAAAGCGCGGATCCGGTTTCACCCGGAGCTCCACATATAAATCGCCCGGGTGACCGCCCTGACCGCCCGATTCGCCTTCGCCACTCAATCTAAGCTGGGTGCCATTGTCGACACCAGCAGGGACGGTGACCAGGATCTTTCGTTTGGTGGGGGTTCGGCCCGCTCCGTGACATTTGCGACAGGGATTTTTGATCTCGACCCCTTGTCCCCGACATTTTGGACAGGTGGTCGCCATTTGAAAGAAGCCTTGGGACCTCACCACCTGACCGCGTCCACCGCAAGTGGCGCAGACTTCTGGTTGGCTCCCCGGTTCGGCGCCCGAGCCGTGGCAAGTTTCACAATCTTCATCGGATTCGAACGTAATCGGGCGTTCAACGCCTTTAAGAACATCAGCCAGCTCGATTTCCATCACGTACCGAAGGTCCGCCCCACGGCGCGGTCCCTGGCGGCTTCGACCTCCGCGGCCGGCGGCACCACCAAAGAGATCTCCGAAAATATCACCAAAGGCGCTGAAAATATCGCTCACGTCTTGAAAATGGGGACCACCCATTCCGGGCATTCCGTCGACACCCTGGTGGCCAAAACGATCGTAGCGCTCGCGCTTTTCGGGATGACTGAGAACTTCATAGGCGCGGGCGGCCTCTTTGAATTTTTCCTCAGCCTCTTTATTGCCGGGATTCTTATCGGGATGAAACTGCATGGCCAACTTGCGGTAGGCTTTTTTAATAGTGTCCGCGTCAGCCTCGCGGCCAACGCCCAAAACTTCGTAAAAATCTCGACTCATAAATTATCGGCTCCGATCCCCTAAGTATGGGTTCGGGCAAGGCGTCGTCAAGGTGGATCCGGCTCCGAAAGCCGCTTTTTGAGGTCGGCGATTCGCTCATCTATTGTTTTAAGCCGTTCCTCGTCATCTTTGATGGTTTCACGGTAGCTAAGAAGTGTTCTGAGCCCCAGCTCCAACTGACCGGTTTTAGAGTAGACTCGTGAGGCCAGGGCCCGAAGCCAAGAGGGACCACCCAAATCCGCTGCATGATTCAGCAGTTTGGCCGCCCGGTCATAATCCTGGCGATCAAATAAAAAGTGATAGGCGGCCCGGTAGGTCAAATCGTAATCGTCCGGGTACTGGGCCAAGCCACGATCAAAGATCACCGTGGCGCCGTCATAGTCCTCGACCAGCACAGAAAGCGCGATCGCACCCGCCAGGTAAGGCATAAAAAACTTAGGGTCCAATTTGGTCGTGGCATCGAGGATCTTAAAGCCCCACGAGTTGTCGCACACTTTATGCCGGGGATTTTCAAATAGGGGCTTCCCAGAGAGTTTTTCGCTTTTAATCCCGTAATACTGGCAGGTGTCAGAATCTTGGATCCACCTCAGCCACAAGGAATCTGACAGCGACAGGCGAAAACCAAAGCTGAAGTACTCGATATACTCAGGCGGTGGGCTTAAAAAGCGCGCGGGCGCCATAGGATCGTGGGCGGCGGGCTTAAGATTGAAAAGAATGGTGCACGCAAAGGATAAAAGAGCAATTCCCCATAGTTGCAGAGCACTTTTCATATTGGAAGTTTGGCCCTTGCAGCCAAGAGGAGCAAGCCAAAAGAAAAAGGGAGGCTTTTGGCCTCCCTTTTTGAAATTCAAATATTAACTCAGAGTTACGGCAAACCGTCCTGAGTGTTGGTCAGAACTTTGTTCTGGTCCATTGTCCATTGGTCAAGAGTGTTGGCCGCATTGCCAATCCATCCCGACGCACCAGCTGTAAAGGCCACAGCTGTAGGAGCCGCTCCGGGAGGCGCTCCGGGAGCGACCGGCGCGTTGTTCACGATACAACCGTTTGCACCGACGGCCACACCGAGACCGCAGAAGGCTCCAGCCGTATCCACACCCGCATGGGCAGGGCCTGTGTAACCGGCAATACCGGTTCCATCAAAAGTACCGGGAAACCCGTGCTCATACTTTTGAATGCCTGATGGACGATATCCGACCACGTTGATGTCCGAGTCGAATGTTTGCCACTCTGAATTGAAGGCCCGCTCAGCAGAGTACAGAGCTGACAGCACGGATTTGGCTTCAGACTGTTTCGACTTGGCTGTAAATCGCTGAAAATTGGGCACCGCAATCGCGGCAAGAATTCCAATAATGGCCACCACGACCATCAATTCGACGAGCGAGAAACCTCTCGCGTCTCGTAACGATACACGCATATTAATCCCTCCGATTAACGTTCAAAGTACCTCAATCAGTCTGCAACAGATCATGGGAAAAGCAAAGACCTACAAGAAAAAATCATTTGACTCGACCAAGGTTGAGACGAATCTGTTTCGAAGTGTAGCTCCGGTCTCCACGTGAGACAACGTAGTGTGGTAAAAGTAACGATAATGAGCTCAATAGATGACAATCCGGACGCCGATGGCCAGGTCCTCACGCGAGTCAAGCCGAAGACCGCGAAACCAGCCTTATACAAAGTCATTCTGCTGAACGACGACTTCACGCCCATGGATTTTGTTATTTTAGTTCTAAAGAAATTTTTTATGAAAAGTGACGGTGAAGCCACGCGCATTATGATGCAGGTCCATCAAGAAGGCGCGGGATTAGCTGGAATTTACTCTTACGAGGTAGCAGAGACCAAGGTCTACAGCGTTAATGAGTTTTCAAGAAGACATAAACACCCGCTCAAGTGTATAATGGAAAAAGAAGAGCAGGAGTCCTAGAATGCTGGATCCTAAGCTAGAGCGAATATTAAACCAGCTGTTGGAAAACGCCCGTTCACGCCGTTACGAATTCATAAGCCTCGAACACATTCTGCTAACTTTGGTAACCAAAGATGAAGAGGCTCAAGAGATCTTAGAAGGTTGCGGAACGGACCTCAAACAGCTGAAAAACAAACTGGAAGAATTCCTTAAAAATCACTGCCCCCAGGTCAGTGAGGAGTTCGTCGCCAGTGATCCGGATTGGCGCCCGGAATTGACCATGGCCTTTCACCGGCTGTTACAAAGAGCCGCCATTCAGGTGCAAAGTGCCGGTCGAAAACTGGTGAAGAGTGGAAACCTGCTCGTCGCTCTGTTTCATGAAACCGATTCTTACGCCCGCTACTACCTTGAGGAGCAAGGCGTTTCGCAGTTTGATATCATCGAGTATATTTCGCACGGTTCGGCGAAGGTGCCTGCGCAAAATCAAGAGGTCGCAGCCGATGGCCTGCCCAAAGACAAGACCGCGCAATCGGCTTTGTCCGCCTACTGCACTAACCTGAATCAAAAAGCAAAAAATGGCAGCGTAGATCCGCTGGTCGGCCGTGAAGAAATCCTTGAGCGCATGATGCAGGTTCTTTGTCGTCGTACTAAGAACAATCCTCTTTTGATTGGTGAATCGGGTGTCGGAAAGACCGCCTTGGCCGATGGGATGGCGCTGAAGATCGTGCAAGGCCAGGTGCCCGCCAAACTTTTAGATAAAGTGATTTATTCGCTGGATATGGGCGCCTTACTGGCGGGCACTAAATACCGAGGCGATTTTGAAGAACGCTTGAAGAATGTCGTGAAGGAAATCAAAGCTCGACCCGGATCTGTGCTGTTCATTGACGAGATTCACACTCTGGTGGGCGCCGGCGGAACTTCGGGCGGTGCCATGGATGCCTCCAATCTTCTCAAGCCCGCATTGGCGGATGGTAGCCTCAGCTGCATTGGATCGACCACTTTCAAAGAATATCGCACTCACTTTGAAAAGGATCGGGCGCTGGCGCGCCGTTTTCAAAAAATCGATGTGAACGAACCCACTCTCGAACAAACAGTCGAAATCCTGCGCGGACTGAAATCCCGCTATGAAGAATTTCATCATGTCACCTTTACGGATGAAGCCTTAAAGGCCGCCGCGGAACTGGCCTCAAAGCACATTCAACAGCGACAATTGCCCGACAAAGCCATCGACGTTTTGGACGAAGCCGGATCACGAGCGCGCACATTCTCCACCACGCCTGACATTTTGAATCTTGACGTCAGCGATATTGAAGCCACTGTGGCCCGCATGGCGCAGGTGCCGGTGAAGTCGGTGAACGCATCGGATCGGCAAAAGCTCAAGGATCTGGATAAACAATTAAAGGCTATCATTTTTGGCCAGGATGCGGCGATCAACAAGTTGGTCAATAGCATTAAGATGTCCCGCACAGGTCTCAGTCGCGAGCATAAGCCGATCGGCAGCTATCTTTTTGCTGGCCCCACAGGCGTTGGTAAGACCGAAGTGAGCAAGCAGCTGGCCGAGAACATGGGCATTCACTTTCTCCGCTTCGACATGAGCGAGTACATGGAGAAACACGCGGTCTCCCGCTTGGTGGGGGCTCCCCCCGGATACGTGGGTTATGAAGAGGGCGGTCTGTTGACGGATGCAATCGTCAAGAATCCTCATTGCGTATTGCTGTTGGATGAAGTCGAAAAAGGTCACCCCGATCTGATTAACATTTTGTTGCAGGTGATGGACTCGGGTCGACTGACTGATTCCAACGGCCGCACGGCGGATTTTCAAAATGTGATTCTGATTATGACGTCCAACGCCGGTGCTTTTGAAGCGGCCAAGGGCACAATGGGAATCAATCCGGATAAGAGTTCCTCCATCTCCATGGATGTGATTAAGAAAACTTTTCGACCGGAATTTTTGAATCGCTTGGATGCGGTGATTGAATTCCAATCGCTGGATCGACCCCTTCTTTTACAGGTCATCCGCAAGTTTGTTTCCGAACTTGAGGCCCAGCTCTTGAAAAAGACAATTTCCATGGAAGTCTATCCAGAAGCCATCGAGTGGTTGTTCGAAAAGGGATACGATCCCGCCTACGGAGCAAGACCGTTTGCCCGGGTGATCGACGAACATATCAAGCGGCGCTTGGTCGACGACATCCTCTTTGGTCAGTTGCAGCACGGCGGACAAGTGACCGTTAGCGTTGGCAAGGATGGCGAATTGTCAATCGAGATGCACAGCCTTGATGATATGCAAAAACCTAGAAAAATCTCGGGCCGCCGTGCCCCCAAAGCTTTACCTGGCAAGTCTGAAAAGGTGTAACTCTTTAAGAACACAGGCGTTAACCCGCCACAGTGTAAAATGGCTAAGAACTTTGACCTGACACTTCCAAATTGGACAATCCCCGGACCATAGGCTAGGCCTTAATGAGGGGGAAATCTATGCATCGTAAGTTTCACGTTCTGTGGCTTTTGGCCTTAGCCGTCTTATCTGGATGTCAGCCAAACGATAAAGGGAGCAAGACGATCGCGGAGCGCTTAATGGCCGGCGAAATTCTTGAATTTTCAGAGCCGGGAACACGCCTTCCCACCTGTTACCGGAAAGCCAACGATTGGACGGATTTCCGCATGGGCAATGAAGAGCGCGAGATGTATGTGCTGGGAGCCATTCAATCTGGCGTCGGTCCGGGGTACGCTCCTTGCTACCGAATTGGATCCAACCTGACGTTTGGAAGTGTCGACAAAACTAAACCCTTCGCGGCTGAGGCCGGTGTCGCACGCGTCACCAAGATTTCGCTTATGCGCGAAGATCTACTTTCTAAGTCCAAACTCAAGGGCAAAGCCTTTGCCTCAAATGATGTCTACAGCAAAGTGACGGGATCTCTTAAGTTTCGTATGAAGCCTGACCACCATGGCATCGTCTACGTCGTAGATGTCGAATATATTAAAGGCTCCGCCGCAGATGAAAAGGCGATCATAGATGAGGACAAACAGCGGAGGGCGAACCCTGACTTTACGGAGACAGAAGCCGATGGCGACTCTTTGAAGAGCTGCCAAAAGCCGAAACAGGGTAAGGGTTGGACCGAAGTGATGATTAAAGACGAAAAGATGCTCGAGGCTGTCAAAGAGGGACGCCTGGCCAGTTGGCCCCTGATCGACAAATGCCCTAAGTTCATTCAAGGACAAACGGTTCATTTGAAGCGCGGGCTGGGAGACACCTTCCCCTCGCTTGGCAAATTTAGAATTAGAAAAATGAAGCGGTTTCGCGCAGACTTCGCGGACGCCAAGTACTTTGATTTTAAGAGCTTTGATTACCGAGACCTGGAAGGCTACATAAAGTCTGAAAGAGCGCGAAATCCGGGCGAGTACATGACCGTGTTGGATTTAGAGCCCTCGGAAGGTGCGGACACGTCTGTTGGCGACAGCGGGCGCCAAAGTCCCAATAAAGGAACTACCGCCGCCAGTTGCACGAAAACCCTGCACATGACCCATACGATTCTGCCCAGCGACAACCCGATCGAAATTCGCTCCACGGACGGCGATTGCCTCAAAGATGGCGATCTGGCTGCAGTCGTGGAGGTCAGCGAGCATGAGACAATTG